>JAYEOQ010000017.1:0-5817 GCA_034723215.1 Campylobacterota bacterium
TACCTTTACCACCTCTTGCTTGTCTCTCATAAGCTTTAATAGGAACTCTTTTTACATAACCGTTATGAGTTATTGTTACTACCATAGGCTCATTAGGGATTAAATCTTCCATATCAATATCATCATAACTATCTTCTATAGTTGTTCTTCTGTCAGCTATAAGTTTTCCATCTTTATCTTTGATTTCAGCATACTTATCTCTTGTTTCTATAAGTTCATCTTTGATAATACTATTTAACTTCTCTTCACTTTTTAAAATAGATTCTAATTCAGCGATTATGTCAAGAAGCATTTTTAATTCTTCTTCTAATTTTTCTCTTGATAGACCTGTAAGTCTTCCAAGTCTCATATCTAGAATAGCTTTTGCTTGAATTTCAGAAAGATTAAATGCTGCACAAAGTTTTTGAGAAGCATCTGTATCATTTGCACTTGCTCTAATTATTTTAACAACTTCATCGATATTATCAAGGGCAATTTTTAGACCCTCTAAGATATGTGCTCTTGCTTTTGCTTTTTCTAAATCAAATATTGTTCTTCTAATAATAACCGTTTTTCTGTGATTTAAAAAGATATTTAAAACTTGTGAAAGGTTAAATATCTTTGGCTCTTTGTTGTGTACAGCTAATAAAATAATACCAAATGTAGTTTGCATTGGAGTTGCTTTATAAAGGTTGTTCATAACAATCTCAGCCATAGCATCTTTTTTAAGTTCAATTACAACTCTAGTACCTTCTCTATCAGATTCATCTCTAACTTCACTAATACCCTCAATAGTTTTTTCTCTTGAAAGGTTAGCTATTTGTTCAACTAATCTTGCTTTATTTACTTGGTAAGGTAGTTCATCTAAAACGATAACATCTTTTCTACCTTTTGTTTCTACATGGTGTTTTGCTCTTATTTTAACTTTTCCACGACCTGTTTTATATGCATCAGTAAAACCTTGTCTTCCAAAAATAGTAGCTCCTGTTGGAAAATCTGGACCTTTAATAAACTCCATTAAATCAGTAACTTCTGCGTTAGGATTATCTATTAAGTGAACTAAAGCATTCATAACTTCTGTTGGATTATGTGGCGGTATTTTTGTAGCCATACCAACAGCGATACCCTCAGAACCATTTATAAGTAAAAGTGGTGCCCTTGTAGGCATTACTGCTGGTTCTTTACCCATATCATCATAAGTTGCAGTATGATTTACTGTATCTTTATCGATATCTTTTAAAACATCTTCACTCATTTTTGTCATTCTTGACTCTGTATATCTCATAGCAGCTGCATTATCGCCATCAACAGAACCGAAGTTTCCTTGACCGTCTACTAGTGGAACTCTCATTGCAAAGTCTTGAGCCATTCTTACAAGTGCATCATAAACTGAGTTATCACCATGTGGATGATACTTACCTATAACATCTCCAACTATTCTTGCTGATTTTTTATAAGGTGTTCTTGATGTCATATTTAAGTCATGCATAGCATAAAGTATTCTTCTGTGTACAGGTTTCAGACCATCTCTAGCATCTGGTAAAGCTCGACCAATGATAACACTCATTGAGTAGTCTAAGTATGAAGCTTTTATTGAGTCTTCAATTTTAATATCAACTATATCTTGTGATTCGAAAAGATTTTCCATAAGTATAAATTACCTTTGTTTAAAATTCATTTATTTTATCCAAAAGTAACTTAAAATTTTAGTTTTAGTATTCTATTTATTATTTGTTTGTTGCTATTATGTCACCAAATCTAACTTTTTGATTTACAATATTTTCTAACTCAACCATCTCTTTTTCCCAAAACATTAAAACAGTAGAACCCATCTCAAAATATCCTAAACAATCACCTTTTTTCATATGAAAATTATCGTAATTGTATACTTGTGTATTAAAAACATCACTATTTGTACTAACATTTTCTTCAAAAGTAAATGCCATTTTACCAACATTTAAAGCACCAACAAAAACCATATAAAATAGTTTTCCATCATCTGTTTTACATTCCATAATCGCTCTTTCATTTTCAATAAAAAGATTTTCTTGTTTATTTAAATATGTAAAATTTACTGGATATAATTTCCCTGGTACATGGATAAGTTTTGTTATTTGACAATTGAAGTTTAGATGGTACCTATGGTAATCTTTTGGACTTAGATAAAAGTTCATAAACTTTCCATCTTGAAGTTTTACATAGTTATCGTAGAAAATCTCATCAGTTAATAACTCTTTTACACTATAACTCATCCCTTTTATTTGTAATGCAGTATCATCAACAATATCACCAGCTTCTGTTACAAAGCTGTCAGCAGGAGATATAAAGTTATCTAAACTATGATCTATATCTCTTGGAGCTTTTAATGCTCTTGTAAATAGTTTATTTAAAGTTTTATAACTACTTGGGTCATTAAATTCACTCATATCTAAACCTAATAGTTTCACATAACCATTATTTATAATATTTTGTATTGATGGTGTAAACTCTTTTGTTGCAAATTTATGAAATACCTTTGAAATTTTATTTGTAATATGCACTTATTAATCCTCTTCTTCTTTTTTATTTATATTTTTAGGTAAATTATTTGGTATAAATATATATAATTTTCCAGTTTGTTTCATCTTACCTGCTAACTCTTCTGCCATCTTTCCATTTCCAAAGAAAAAATCGGCTCTAATCTCACCTTTTATGGCACCACCTGTATCTGCTGCTACCATAAGTTGATTTATCTCTTTATTATTTATAGGATTTGTTGTATTTATAAATACAGGAAATCCTAGTGGAATATAACTTCTGTCAACTGCTAAATTTCTATTTGCAACAAGTTCTATACCTAAACTTCCAGTTGCACTTTTTTCACTATTTCTAAAAAATATATAGCTATTATTTAGATTTAATATCTCATCTATTTTATTTGGATTTTCTTTTAGCCATCGTTTTATAGTTTGTAGAGATATATCTTTTTTATCAATTATACCTAACTCTATAAGTTTACGACCAATACTATAATATTTTCTACCATTTTGTTGACCATAACCTATATTTAAAATTGTTCCATTTTCTAGTTGTACTTTACCACTACCTTGAATTTGTAGAAAAAATAGATCTATCTTATCATCAACATAACAAATAGGTTCAAGGTTTTTATTTTTACCTTGCTCTAACTCTTCTCTTGTTTCGTAAGCTATTATTCTATTTCCAACTAGTTTACCTCTTAATCTATACTTTTTAAGCTCTGGATAAACTTTACTTAAATCTATAGTCAATAAATCTTTAGGTGTTGCGTATATTGGATGCTGGTATTTTTCTGTTTTTGTTAAACTTCCAAATAAAAGTGGCTCATAATATCCTGTGATAAGTCCACTATCTTTGTTGTCATCTGATATTAGTTTATAAGGTGTAAAATTTGTTTTAAAAAACTTATTTGCATCTTGTTTATTTTTACTTAAGTGACATACATTTTTTAAGTTTTTATATTTTTTAGAACCTGCACAATCTTTTTTAAATACATCAAGTGCTAAATTTAAATCATCTGATTCATAACCATCTAAATCTTCCCAACTTGCTTTTTGAAGATTTGCTTTAGAAATCTCTGGTTTTTGTTCAATTTTTTGTGCACAACCTGTGAAAAAGATTAGAAGTAATATGTATGATAAAATATATCTCTTTGAGAAACTATTTGGCATTATAAGTTTACTAACTCTTTTTTGATTTTTTCTTGATTTAATTTCAAAATTGTTTGTTTTTTAATCTCTTCGTATCTTGTCATATCGCAATGTAACTCTTCACAAATAGTTTCCTGTGAAGCATTTTGAATTTTTAGTTTATAAAACTTCATCTCTTTTTTTGTAAGTTTCTTTTTTAAAATCTCTGTTAATTGCTCTTCACTTTTAAGTTCACCAACTATCTTTTTTATATCTTTTTTTAACTCATTTGTAAACATTAGTGCTTCACTATCCATCTATCCATCCTTTTAATATATCAATATCACTATAACTTGTCATATCTAATTGTATCGGTGTTATTGAAACATAGTTATTTTTAACTGCTTCAAAATCACAACTTTTCTCATCATCACTTTGCCATATAAGTGGATGTAACCCTATCCAATAAACCTCTTCACCTTTTGGAGAGGTGTACCTATGTGAATCATTCCCATACTCTCTATATCCTGCTTTGGTTATCTTTAAACCTTTGCAATCTTTGATACTACAAGGTGGAATATTAATATTTATTAGCTTTCGTTCTCCTAATGGGAACTTATCATCAAGTACTTTTTTAGCTATATCGGCTATAACTTTGCAAGCTAGTTCATACTCCCAAGCATTTTTATTTGCATTGTTCAGGTCGTTAAATACTTGACTTATTGCAATACCTGGAACACCTTGAAGTATAGCTTCCGAAGCTCCTGCTACTGTACCACTATATGTTATATCTTCACCCATATTTGAACCAATATTTATACCACTTATAACTAAATCAGGTTTTGAGTCTTCATCATAAAGATTATTAAGCCCTACAAATACACAATCAGTAGGTGTACCGTCATCCATTTTATAATAATCATCATCTACACCAATAAGTTTCATAGGACGAGTTAGTGTCATGCTATGGGCAGAAGCAGACTTCTCAGTTGCAGGAGCTACAATAATTAGCTGTGCAATTGGTTGTAAAGCTTCTATAAGTTTTTTTAAACCTTTTGCATCCCATCCATCATCATTTGTCAAAAATATTTTTTTTTGTTTCATCTATTACCTTCGTATCTTTTCTTTATATATTAAATTTTATTTTTCTGAGTCTATTCTTTTAAAAGAGATTCCTGATTCCTTATCATATAATTCATATAAACTGTTATTGTTAAAATCTAAATAACCTGTAGAAGTTTTTTCTTTCTTTTTATATGTTTTTTTGTAATCACATCTACCATCTTTACACTCTATAGATAAGATATATTTCTCATCTTCAAGAGTTTGTGACTGTGGTTGTTTAGATGATAATTCTCTAATCAGATTTAATAACATATGTTTATCTCTTTTGTATTTGTTATCCCCTTTTATATTGGGTTTTTTACCCTCTTCATAAATAATATACTTATCAAATGAGATGAAAATCTTTAAAATTTTATTTGTTGGAATTAATACTATATAGCCTTTGTTTAAAGTATTGAAATTGTTTGATACCCCTAAAGATATACCACTTTTATAAACATTATATTTATTGTCAAAATTTGCATAAAGTGATGTGATACTCATTAAGATTAATAATAAAAATTTAAACATTTAGTTATCCTTTATATTAAATTTACTTTTTGATTTTCCAAATAATATGCCAAGCTTTATCATAGCTCTTGCTTTTGCATCAAAATTATTATCTTTTCTAAATGTTAATCCAGTATCAATCTTATAATAAGCCCAATTTTTGTAATAAAAGTTTTTATAAGAGGTTCCAGCATAATAATAATCAACACCAAATGATTTTGTATTGTCGTTTGTAGAATATGATGATAAACTATAATTAATATATGATTTATAATCTAAATTATTTAATAAGTTTAAACTATGTATAACTTTATGTCTATCGTTAAACTCCTCTTGAAATCTATAGCTATTATTAAAGGAAAATCTCATTGAATCATTAACCATTTTACTGAAGTTCATTTGTAGTGTGTTGTCTAGCTTATAATCTACAAAATACATTATTTTATTTTCAATATGAAAGTTAAATTGATATTTTAAAGGGTAGTCATCAAAAAGTTTATATGATATAAATAGATCAGGTGAAATTCCTCTAAATTTTACACCAACTCTTGATTTACCTTTTGTAAGTCCTAAAAGA
>JAYEOQ010000018.1:0-5738 GCA_034723215.1 Campylobacterota bacterium
TTTTAAACTATTTTTAGTCATTCTTGGTGTTGTTTGTACAACGATTACACCATTTTCTTGAAGTTCAATAGTCTTCTCTGTATAAACAATTGATTTGATATCTGTAATATCTGCCATTTTTATACCTTACTATACTAAGCTATCTATTACTGCTTTTTCAATTACAATTGAATGGTAAGCAGCTACTAAATAAGCATTTAATTCTGATTTTTCAATCACATAACAGTTTTTGATGTTTCTAAAAGCTAAATAAGTTTTATCATCAAAATTTTCTACAACAATTAATACATCTCTTTGATTTAACTTATCAACGATTGCTTTAGCATCTTTTGTTTTACCAGACTCAACTTTGATTGAATCAACAACAAAAATTGCATCTTTCTCTGCTTGTGCATTGATAGCATATCTTAAAGCTAAAACTTTTTGTTTTTTATTAATTTTTTGGTTATAGTTTCTTTTTGATGGTCCAAAAACTTGTCCACCACCTACAAATAATGGTGATCTTAATGAACCCCATCTAGCACCACCAGAACCTTTTTGAGCTTTAGGTTTTTTACCACCACCGCTTACTTCAGATCTGTTTTTTACTCTTGCAGTATTTGCTCTTAAAGAAGCTAAATATGATTTAACATATAAGTGTAAGTTATGAGCATTTATACCCTCAAAATTTTCACCTAAAGCAATATCTCCAGCATTTTCTAATTTATCATTTAATACTATTAATTTACCCATTATGCAATCCTTACTTTACCTAAAGAACCATTTGAACCAGCAACTGAACCTTTAAGAACTAAAATACCTGTCGTAGCATCAAAAGAAACTACATCATTTTTATGTGTAATATTTGTATTACCATAGTGACCTGGCATTTTCTTACCTGGCATAACTCTACCTGGCCATTCTGCATTACCAATAGAACCAGTTCTTCTACCCATTCTATGTCCATGTGATGCTCTACCACCAGCAAAGTTATATCTCTTAACAACACCAGCAAAACCTCTACCTTTAGATTTAAATGTAGATTTAATAACTACACCTTCAACTAAAGCAGATGTATCAATATCCCCAGCTTCTGTATTTGCAACATTTAATGTAGCAAATCTGTTAAACTCTTTTGATAAGTCATACTTTTTTTGCTGACCTTCAATAGCTTTGTTAAATTTTTTACCACTGTTATATGCAACAATTGCAACACCATCAGTAACTTCACAAACCTTAGATTCTACAACTCTTACAAGAGTTACAGGAACAGCAGGAACAGTTACAGTACGACTCATTCCGATTTTTTCAACAATAAATTCCATCTATAACTCCTTTCTACTCTTGACCCATTGATCTAACTTCAACATCTACTTCTGGAGCTAAATCAAGTTTCATTAAACTATCAACTGTATCTGGCGTTGCAGAAACGATATCGATCATTCTTGAATGAACTCTAATTTCAAATTGCTCTCTAGCATCTTTGTTAACATGTGGCGACTTTAAAACAGTGTATTTTCTGATTTTAGTAGGCATTGGTATTGGCCCAATTAATTCAGCACCTGTTCTCTTAACAGCTTCTATTATTGAAGCAACAGAACGATCAAGAACTCTATGATCGTAAGCTTTTAACTTTAATCTAATTTTTTCCATGTGTTTTTTCCTTTAAAGAACTCATTAGAACTAATGTAAAATTTATAAATTTTCATTACTCTAACCAATGTATGGACGCGGATTATAGCTTTATTTTTATAGAATGTCAAGAACTAAGGTGTTCTTATACGATTTAGTGTGATTTTATTTCCTTTTTGAAAGGAAAAGTAGTATTTGATTTACTACTTTTGAAAAGAAGATGAAATTATAGATAAAAATTCATCTTTTGTTTTTTTCTCTTTTTTAAATATTCCTCTTAATGCAGAAGTAACAGTTGTAGAACAAATCTTTTGAACACCTCTCATCTCCATACACATATGTCTTGCATCAATAACCACAGCAACACCTTTTGGACTTATTGCATCATTTATTGCATCGGCTATCTGTTCTGTAAGTTGCTCCTGTATTTGTAATCTTCTAGAGAATACATCTACAACTCTTGGAATTTTAGATAAACCTATAACTTTACCATCTGGTATATAAGCTACATGTGCTTTTCCTATTATTGGCAACATATGATGCTCACATGTTGAATATAGTTCAATATCCTTTACTATAACCATCTCATCATTACTACTTGTAAATAGTGCTGATTGAATTATCTTCAAGGGATCTTCTTTATACCCACTACACATAAATTCCCAAGCTTTTTTAACTCTTTTAGGTGTATCTAATAAGCCTTCTCTTTGTGAGTCTTCACCAATATGCTCTAATATCTCTTTTACTGAATTTTCCAATTATTTTCCTATTTCCATATTTGTTTCAATTATACTACCACTACCAATTAATTTATCATCTTCATAAAAAACTGCAATTTGTCCAACTGCAACTCCATATATTGGTTCATCTAATTTAATAATAGCTTTTTCATTTTTTATCTCTACTTCACATTTTACAATTGTACTTCTAAATCTAAGTTTAACATCACATCTAAAAGTTTTATCTTCTATAAACATATTTATATTATTTATAATTACACTATTTATTGCTAAGTCCTCTTTTTTACCAACAATAATAGTGTTATTCTCTTTATTCTGATTGATAACAAAGTGAGGCTCATGAGCTCCATGCACATAAAAGCCTCTCCTTTTCCCAACTGTATAATGCATATAACCTTTATGATGCCCTATTATATTTCCATCTTTATCTAAAGTTTTCCCTGGCATATCTATGTTTGTATGTTTTTCTAATATATCAGTGTATACACCATCAACAAAACATATCTCTTGTGAATCTTTTTGTGTAGCTATACTTTTAAATTCAGGTATATCTAAAGCGATACTTCTAATATAGTCTTTAGTGTACCGCGACATAGGAAAGATTAATTTAGGTATAACATCTTTTTTAATTTGCCCTAGAAAATAACTTTGATCTTTTGATAAGTCATCTGCTTTATATATAAACTTTCCATCTGTTTTAGCGTAGTGTCCTGTGGCTAAAAAGTCTCCACCTAATCTCATGGCTTCATCAAATAAAGCTCCGAATTTAATAGTTGAGTTACATTTAACACAAGGGTTGGGTGTAGTCCCATCTATATAGCTTTGAACAAAGTAATCATATACTTCATCTTCAAACTTTTGTGTTAAATCTAATATATGATATTTTATATTTAAAAAGTTAGCTACTTTTTCAATATTTTCTATGTTTTTTTCGTGATAACCAGGGATTACATTGTGTAGTTTCATATAGATACCTTCAACTTCAAACCCATCTTGTTGAAGCATATAGGCAGTCATACTACTATCTACACCACCACTTAGACCTACTATTACTTTTTTCTTATTCATACTGTTTTCTTATATTGATTTTTTAGATTGTATCTAACTATTTTTATATTAAATTAAACACTAAACATTAGTTGTGAAAGAAAAATAATAATAACTACAAGCATAAATGGAAAAATATGACTTTTAAATACTAAAGGTTGTATCCCAAAAAACACTTGAAGAACTCCCCTAAGTCCAAGCCAAAGTCCTAAAAATGCTTTAATCAAAAGTAGTATTTGAAAATTTGATAAACCTTCAGGAGCTATATCACCAAAAGTATAAGAGATTAAAATTATCCCAGTAACCACTGCTACTATTAAACTTTTTGGTACAACTTTTCTAACATACTTCATAAAATATTCTCTTACTACTGTATGCTCTTCATCACTTATATCTTTTTTCATTTTAGATAAAAAAAGATTATCTGTAAATAAAAATCCCCCATAAATAAATACTGAGAATAGATGTATTAATTTTATCGTTAAATATATCACTATTTTGACCTTTCATAATTGTTATTTTTATCAAGTTAGAATATAGCCAACAACCAACATCCCTTTATCTTTCGTATAATATAGTAGCTTTAATTAAATTCTATTTAATTCTTATTTATCCATTAGCTATAATTGGAATTTATTTTTTGAATTGGTAAAATTTAATTATCTTTATATAAATCTCTTAATATATCTCTATATTTACTTTTTAATATAATATTAGCAGTAGTTCCTAGAATTATAATCACTACTCCATAAAAAATATCCAAATCTAACAAGTATGCCAATATAAACAATATAATAGTAACCGATACAATTATATTTTTATATTTTTTATATCTATCTACTTCTAAATTAAATACTTGGTCAGTCATATATATTTATCCTCTATATTGTGTAGTTGTTATTATACAAAGAGTTACTGTTACAATTGTTTAAATAGGATAAAAAGAGATTCATTTATTTAAATATAATAGCACTTATTATATAATAAATTATAATAATTATAATAGGGTTTAATTATGACAAAAAATAAAACAAAAAGTTTCTTAGTTCCAATAGTTTCTCTTGTTATTGTATCTATAATAACAATCGCACTTATAAATACTTATCTAAATATTCTTTTAATAAAGGATTTAAAAATGGAAGCAAACTGTGAATGTGTAGAGCAACTAAGTGAAGTAATTTCACTACTTATAAATAAAATAGATAATCTAAATCACATATTAATCAGTGAGGATATTTTAATACAAAAATGACCATTTATATGTCCAATCATAGGTGTATAGCCAGGTATAGTTATATGATTTAAAAGTAATGGTAAATTATACATACAAAACATCAAATAATAGAACACACAAAACTACCTTTTGCTGTTTTTATCTCTTTTGAAATAAAGCGTCCATTTTGTTTTAATATTTTTAGAGCAGATTTTTTAAAGGCGAGAGGAACACTCATCTCTAAATCTTCATATTCTGTAGGAAACTCTGATATAGATAATCCTGCAACAGTATTTACAATCTCATCAGGTAGTGCTAAGGCTAGTTCATCATATTCTTCTTGACTAATTTCTTCAGGAAAAAATACTTTAAAAATAGTATCAAACAATAGCTTATCCATCGATACAATACATATTATATTAATATTATCTTGTGTAAACTTAACAGATCCTAGATAATAATTAATAATATCATATTTTTCTATACTATTTGTATCTATCACTTCTATTTTCATATCATCATTTAAAAATGATTGGGATACTTTAGTTAGACAATTTAATATTGTATGCTCTATATTTGTATCATTCATTATATATCACCTCTTACAGTATATGGCATTCAGGAGCAACCTTAATAAATGTTTCAATTAGTTTTTCTTGTGTAATTGGCTTTAGGATATATCCCTTAGCCCCTGATGTAATAGCATCCATCACAAGTTTTTCTTCCCCATGAGATGTAACCATAACGACTCTTGCATCTTTATAGTTCTTCTTAATCACTTTTAACGCTTCTATTCCGTTCATTATAGGCATAGTGATATCCATAGTTACAAGGTCTGGCATATGTTGTACATACAACTCTATCGCCTCTTTCCCAGATTTTGCTTGTGCTACAACTTTGTGTCCCATTTTTTCTAACTCTGTTGCCAATGTTTTTCTTATTATTAAAGAATCATCCACTACTAATATATTTAACATCTTACTTTCCCCCCTTTTTTTAATGGTAGTGTAAAAGTAAACTCTACACCACTACCAATAGTATTTTTAATTTTAATATTACCATTTAACTTTTCAACTTCATTTTTAATAGCACTCATTCCAACTCCTCTTCCTGATGTGATACTAACT
>JAYEOQ010000019.1:0-5731 GCA_034723215.1 Campylobacterota bacterium
TAATCCGTGCATAGCTCCACTTAATTCATGTCTATGAACTACACCGTATTCAAAAAACTTCATTGGTAAATCTTTGTAAGATACTAAATCATTTTTAAATATCTCAATATGACCAACACAGTTCATAGGTTTAAGTCCATACTCCATATCATCAATAGTAGTAAAATACATATTTTCTTTATAGTTAGCATAGTGACCAGATTTTACCCAAGCTTCAGCTTTAAGTATCTCGGGAGCTCGAACTGGTTGATAACCTCTTACTCTATGTGCTTTATATAAAAGTTGCTCTAGTTTACCTCTAAGTCTTGCACCAGCTGGTAACCACAATGGTAGCCCAGAACCTACATCATCACTAAAAGTAAATAGTTTAAGATCAGTTCCAAGTCTTCTATGATCTCTTTTTTTAGCCTCTTCAAGCATTGTTGTATATGCTTTTAGTTCAGCTTTATCAAAAAATGAGATACCATAAATTCTAGTAATCATCTCATTCTCTTCATCACCGCCAAGATATGCACCTGCAACTCTTATAAGTTTAAAATTTCTTACCATCTTTGTATTTGGCAAGTGAGGTCCTCTACATAGATCTTCAAAGTCGCCTTGTGTATATATAGTCAAAGTATCATCAGTGATTTTTTCTAGAACCATCTGCTTTAAAGGATCATCTCTAAACTTTTCTTCAATTGTTGATCTTTTTACTTCACTTCTAGTTATTGGCATTTTTTTATTTGCCAAAGCTTTCATCTGTTTTTCTATAATTGGCAAGTCATCATCGTTAAGTTGCTTATTTAGTTTAAAGTCATAATAAAACCCCTCATCAACAACAGGTCCCACAAAAAATTGTGCTTCAGGATGTAATTCTTTAATAGCCTGTGCCATTAAGTGTGCAGTTGAGTGTCTTAATATTTCTAAAGCTTCTGGTGAGCTGTCTGCTTTAATTTGTTCTGCTTCATCAACTTCAATATTTAAAGCTTTTGCAGTTTGAAGGTCGTAGATCTGACCATCTTTATTTATACCTATGTAGTCCAATAAAGTCCTTTTCTTCCTATAATTTTTTTAATCTAAGATATTTTATCAAACTTGAACTTAAATAAATGCTTAAACTACCTATATTAACGATTCTTTTACATCATCAAAAACTTTTGTATCACAAAAAATTTCTATTTTTTCATTAGGTATACTATCTAGTACAATAACAGATGATAGATCATAAAAGCTATTTTTTACTATCTTTTGTCTTACATTTAGTTCCTCTTGAAATGTTAAAGGGGAGTATACTAACTCCAATGTATTTTTATAGTTAGAGTCACTTAGCTTATTAAACTGTTCAATTGTGATGATTTTGACTTCATCACGATTTAAATAAGCGATATTATCTATTGTTTTCTCTACTCTTCCTGCTGTTTTATTGTTTTTAAGTGTTGAATAACATAAAAAGTAAGATGATATAACTTGTTTTTTAACAATACACCTGCCGCTTAAAAGTCTATAGTTTAAAAACCGCTCTTTTATAATATCGCAATTTTCAAGAGCATCTCTTTTTTTATAAAGTTCTAACCTCTCTTCAATTGATTCCGGTTGAATCTGTTGCCCTATTGGAGATATTAGTTCGTCTGTTAATTTATCTTGTGATTCTCTTTGAGCATTAAGTCCATACATACAACCACAATAATTTTGACGATAAATATTGTTTTTTTTCACCTCAATACCCTGAAGTTCTACACCATTTCCACTTCTATAATCTTTAAATATAAACTCACAGTTATATTTTGATTCTAAAGATTTTCCAATTATTTCTAGTTTATCTTGTGATTTTTTAGGACTTATTAAAAGTGTAGTTGTAAACTTATTATCACCTAACTCTATAGCTTTTTGAACACTTACTTCAAGTCTTCTATCGAAACAAACTGTACATCTATCACCTTTTTCAGGTTCATTTTCTAAACCTTTTACTATTTGAAGCCAAGATTCTAAATCATACTCCCCTTCAATTAGTTCTATTCCTAACTTATCACAGCTATATTGAACATCCAAGAGTCTTAATCTATACTCACTATACGGATGTATATTAGGGTCATAAAAAAATCCAACAATTTTTTCATTTGGATAATCTTCTTGAATCTTTTGTAAAAAGTAGTGGCTGTCTACACTGCAGCATATATGAACTAACATTTAATTATATGGTCTATTCTATTGGAAAGCTTATCTCAAAACAAGCTCCCCCGTTTTCATTATAGCTTTTTATATTACCGTCTAATCGTTTCTCTATAATATTTTTGCTCATATATAAACCTAATCCTGTACCTTTATTATCCTCTTTGGTAGTGATATATTTATCAAATATAGTATCTATCACTTCATCTTTGATACCGCCGCCGTTGTCTTTGATTTTTAATGTTAACAGATCGTTTTGAATATCTGTAATGATATGAATATTTCTATCCCCCTCAATATTTTTAAGTACATCTTCTGCGTTACTTAAAATATTCATCAAAACTTGAATAAGATCATTTTTTCGAGTGAAAATTTCAATATCATCAACATCGTTTTTTGTAATTATATCTCCATTTTTGAATTTTGAATCAAGCAGTTTTAAAGTGATTGCTACTATCTCTTTTATATTAAAATATTGTTTTTTAATATCATCTTGTAAAAAATCTCTAAAATCATCAATTGTTTGACCTAAATGTTTTATTGATCTTTCAATATCCTCTAAAGAGTGAAATAAAATTTTATCATCAAGTGTTCCAAAAACTTTTTCCAATCTGATATTGGCACTTGATAAACTCGCAACAGTAAGCGGCTGTTTCATTTGATGTGTGATATTTTCAAACATCTCTCCTAAAACTGCTAATTTTGATTGTTGTATTAAAATATCTTCTTTCTCTTTTATATCATCAATAAGTTGATCTTGAAAATGTTTCAGTTTTAAATTAGTTTCAATTCTAGCTCTTAATATAGTTGGCTCAACCGGCTTTGATACATAATCAACTGCACCTAAGTTTAACCCCTTTACAACATCTTTCGTATCTTCTAAAACTGTTAAAAATATAACCGGTATATTCTCTAACTCTTTATTGTTTTTAATTATTCTACACACCTTAAATCCATCTATATGTGGCATTAAAATATCCAGTAAAATTAAATCAGGTTTTTTATGGTCTAAAATCTCTAAAGCTTTTTTCCCGCTGTTTGCAACAATCAGCAAGTAATCATTTTTTAGAATCTCTAAAATAATTTTAATATTTTCTGGACAATCATCTACTACAAGAATAGTCTCTTTATTTTTATCCATTGGTACTTCCTCTTTACTATTATTATATATCATTTAATAACTGATCAACTATATCTATAGCACTATCCAAATCAAATTCATCAAAATATTCCCGTAACAATTCAAATTTATCTAAATACTTTGTATCAACAAATAAAGGAATAAGCTCTTCAATCTTATTTTCACACTCCATTATATCATTTTCAACATTATTTTTTATAAAAGTTAGTATCTTTTTTGCTCTTATACTGTCAAGCTCTTTACCAAGCTCTTTCTGATTTGATTTTTCTTTTTGTATATATTTTGTAATGGTATCAACAGTATCATTTACACTTTTCGCAATTTTATCAAAGTGTTCCTTTGTCGGCACCTCCCCTTTTTTTAATAATTTATCAATCAAAGTTAAACTATTAAACAGATCTATTGCACCAATATTGCCTGCGACACCTTTTACCTCATGGCTTTTCTTTTGTGCAGTTGATAGATCTTTATTTTCAATATATTTAAATATCTCTTTATCAACATTCTTATATTTTTTGATAAATTTTTCTAATAATTTATCATAAACCATCTCATTCCCGCCAATTCTACTTAATGCTTCATCTGTATTTAAAATATCATCTTGATTGTTTGTTTGAGTATTTAAAATAGGTTTTTCAATATATTTATGCCCTGCAAATTGTTCAAGTGCTTCAAAAAGCTCTTCGGGGTTAATTGGTTTTGAGATATGTCTGTTCATACCTGCATTCAAACTTTTTTCTATATCTTCTGCTAGAGTATTAGCACTCAATGCAATAATTGGTAAATCTTTAAAATATATATCATCTTTTTGCATATCTCTTATTAATTTTGTGGCAGTTAAACCATCCATATTGGGCATCTGAATATCCATTAATACAGTATCATATATTTTACTTTTAACTAATTTTAAAGCCTCAACCCCATCATTTGCAATATCAACTGAGATATCAGCACTCTCCAATAAAGCTACTGCAAAATCTTGATTTAACTCATTGTCTTCAACAAGCAATATTTTAATCCCTTCAATACTTAAAGTATCAAATTCATTCTTATCTATTAAAATTTTGTTCTTTTCTTTGTGTGGATTTAAAACTTCAATTATTGTATCATAAAGAGTTGATGGTGATACAGGCTTTGTCAAATAACTTTTAATCCCCAACATTTTAATCTCGTTTATTACTACATTTTCAGAATATGCAGTTATCATTATAGTTTTTGGTATTGGTTTATTTTGAATAGTTTTTATTTTTTTATATGTCTGGATACCGTTTAGTTTTGGCATTTGATAGTCAAGAAAAAGCAAGTCATAATTTTTATCACTATTAACTATAGTATCATAACCGTCTTGTCCGTTATTCGCAACATCAACATTAAAACCAAACGATTCAAGCATATCTTTTAACACATCACAAGCTATGCGATTATCATCTATAATTAAAGTATTTATATCGTTCATCTCCATTGGAAAAAAGGATGGTTTTTGAATTGTATGTGAAGAGATCTCTGCTGTAATTGTAAAACAAAATATTGAACCGATATTTAATGTTGATTCCTCTAACCATATCTCTCCACCTAGCATATCTGAAAGTTTTTTTGAGATAGCCAATCCTAAACCGGTTCCTCCAAATTTTCTAGTAATAGTATCATCAACTTGAGAAAAATCTTGAAATAGTTTACTTTGTCCCTCTTGATTTATCCCTATTCCACTGTCTTTTACACAAAACTTTATTGTTGCTATATTATTTTGATGTTTGATAAGCTTAGATGAAATAACTACTTCACCGTGTGTTGTAAATTTAATCGCATTACTTATAAGATTATTTAAAATTTGTTGTATTCTAAGTTTATCACTTTTTATAACAGCAGGAATATTATTGTCATAATAAGCTAAAAGTTCACACCCTTTCTCTTGTGCATTAAAACTCATAATATCCATAGTTTCATGTATCATATCATTAAATAGTATATCTTTATTTTCAAGTGAAAGTTTTCCCGCTTCTATTTTTGAAAAGTCTAATATATCGTTTATTATTGCTAGAAGTGATTTTGCTGCAGATGATGCTTTTGAGATATAATTATCCTGCATAAGATTTAAATTTGTTTTTTGAGTTAAGTACAGCATCCCTAATACCGCATTCATAGGTGTTCTTATCTCATGACTCATTTTTGCCAAGAAATCAGACTTTGCATTTGTTGCATCTAGTGCTTTTTTTCTCTCTTTTTTCAGTTCTTTAGTTCTTTCATCAATTTTAACCTCTAGATTTTGCGTTAAATCTTCAAGCTCTTTATACATATGAACACTTATATTTATACTTTTATTTATATTTTCATTCATTTTGCCAAATTCGTCATTGCTGGTTATTGGTATCTCATGTATCTCTTTTTTAGAATCCTCCAAATAATCAAAAAATGATTTCAACCCTTTTTCTAAAAGGTGAA
>JAYEOQ010000020.1:0-23683 GCA_034723215.1 Campylobacterota bacterium
ATTTTTAGTTCTACAGCTGCTGTATACGGTGAGCCTAGTATTGATAAGATACCATTAAAAGAGTGTGAGATTAAAAATCCCATAAATCCTTATGGTTTTTCAAAACTGTTTAGTGAACAAATAATCCAAGATAATTCAAAAGCAAATAAAGATTTTAAATATGTAATACTTCGTTATTTTAATGTAGCAGGTGCTGAGGAAACATTGCAAATTGGTGAATCTCATGAACCAGAAACACATCTTATACCATTGGTGGTTAAAACTGCTTTAGGAAAAAGAGATAAAATATCAATATTTGGAGATGATTATGATACTCCTGATGGTACTTGCATAAGAGATTATATACATGTTGATGATTTAGCTGGTGCTCATATATCAGCACTTGATTATATAGATAAAAATGATAGCAATATCTTTAATTGTGGTTATGGGCATGGATTTAGCGTAAAAGAAGTTATTGATACTGTAGAAAAAATTTCTAATATAGATATTAAAGTTGAAGTCACAAAAAAGAGAAAAGGTGACTCTGCTGTTTTAATTTCAGACAATAGTAAAATATTAGAATTGACAAATTGGGTACCTAAATATGATAATTTGGAATTTATTTGCAAAACAGCTTTAGAGTGGGAAAAATAAATAGATAAAATTATTTTTTTATTCCAATAAAAGCATTTTCATTATAGATAAAATATTTCCCAAAATAACTAGGAAATGGAAATGAATAACTATCTTGCTCTTTTATATTTAAATTTTTAGCTAGTCTTTGAAGAGTTTGTATATCCATATTTTCAATATGTGTCGGGTCTGATTGATACCCTTTTAGTTGGGGTGTAATAAGTACAACTATTCCATTTTTTTTAAGAAATGGCAAATATATATTTAACAACTCTTGTGCTTGTTCAAATGACATATGCTCCAAGACATGAGAAAAGAGTAGTGTATCAAAACTCTCTTTTTTGTATACATGTTCCAATAAAAATTCTTCAGAAGTAAAAGCATTCAATCCTTTTGATTTACATATCTCAACAGCTTTATTATTATGGTCAACACCTACACTTCTTTGGGGTATAAAGTCTAACACTCTACCAATACCACACCCAACTTCAAGTACTTGACCTTTACAAATAGTTGATAAATGATATCTATATGGATTAAGAAATTTAATTCTTTTTTTCCAAGTTTTATTTTGCAGGCTTACAAGTCGTTGTGCATACGAATTAGCTTTTGTATTTGTTTCCATATTCAAATTCCATAATAATAAAAATTAGATAACTTTATCTAGTTGTTAATGAAATACGACTGAATTTTCAATGTAATTCCAGAAATTAGATTTTAAAAGTTGGGTAAAAAAATACTTAATATATTTTATTTTTAATGAAAAAAAAGTTAAAAAACATAGCTACAATAGATGCTATAGCTAAAGGGATAATAAGTATATCTTTCAACGATTCAAATAGATAAATCAAACCAAAAAATACCAAGAAGTTAACTCCTGCGCCAAAAGTTTGTATAGATAAATATTTTAAATATTCTTTTGTTTTTGTATCTCTCTTTTGATGTTTTGAAAAAGTAAAATATCTATTTAAAATCCATGTTGTAAATACAGCAACAATAAAAGATATAACACGAGCAAAGATGATACCAAAGTTTTCAATATGAACTAAATAAAGTAAAACAGAAGCATCAACAATAAACCCAACTGTTCCAACTATCCCAAAAAAAATAAACTGCTTCAATTGAATATTATATTTGAATTTCTTTAATATCAATGTTCAGTATACCACATACTCTTATAAGTAATTCTTCTGTAAATTTTAAAACAATTTTTATCTCATCTTTAGATGGTAGTGGTCTATCCATAGTGGGATATGCCTCTTCTATATGATAATCAGTTATAATATCTAATAAATCAAGTTCTTCATCAATAAGAGTGATTTTATGTGATACAGATTTATATATACTAATTAAATTATGTGTTTTTACAATCTTTTTATTTTCAAAAACAATAAAAGACTTTAACATAATTTCAACAGAATAATGTAAATCAACTCCAATAACATCAGTATAATGATTTGCATTAAATAATAATTTAGCAGAACTTAAATGATGCCAAGCTTTATTTATCCACCTTTTAGCTTCTGTTTTGTTCATACCAAACTATCCCATTTTGTAAAATATCAATTTTATGAAAATAATCTTTACTTTGATTAATATATTGAGTTGGTGCAGATAATATATCTATACCGTTTGTATCATATTTAAATATAATATCTCTTAGTCTTTTTCTAGCTTCTCTTTGATATTGTCGTGTTTCTTCAATGGTTAAATCATCTTTTAATAAAAACAGATCAATATCACTATCTTCACTTGGCGTACCATAAGCATAACTTCCAAATAATATAATTTTATCTGGCTTTAGAGGTATCAGTCTTTTTAATATTTCAGGTTTTAACTTTTTAATATCTACCACGCAATAACTCCTTTTATGTTATTGTATCTAAATTGTTTCAATCTTGCATAACTTTTTGTTCAAATTCAATTTTATGTTGATGTACAATAGCATCTAGGGTAATGCCTAGTGAGATAAATATGATACTTATAAGTCCAAGTCCTGTAGCTAATATAGCCAAAGGTACATGGTAGATATATTGGTATCTGAACCAATCATCAAACACAGGTATCGCACTTATAAGTGATAGTATTGCAAAAAACAGTGATAATAAACCAAAAAAGAATAGTGGACGATAATATCTAAAAATCTGAATGATAGTAAATATAACTTTTGCACCATCATTAAAAGTACTAAGTTTTGAGTAGCTCCCTTCTGGTCTATCTTTATATGAAATAGATATCTCTTTAATATTAAATCTTTTATCCAAAGCATGAAGTGTCATATCGGTTTCTAGTTCAAAACCCTCTACTAATATTGGATAATTCTTAACAAACCTATGGCTAAAGGCTCTATATCCACTCATAATATCAGATATATTTGAATGGAAAAGTTTATTTACCATAGTTTTTACTAAATTATTTCCTAGGTTATGAAAAGCTCTTTTATTCTCTTTTTTATAATCACCTGCACTATGTCTATCACCTACAACCATATCACAATGTTCATTTTGGATTGGTTCAATAAGCTGATGAACAGCAGATGCCGGATATGTCATATCTGCATCAGCCATCACATAAATATCTGCTTTTATCTGTTTAAAAGCGTATCTTACGGCATTTCCTTTCCCTTGTCTTTTTTCAAATAAAAGTGTACCATTTATATTATATTGTTTAAAGGTTTCATTAGTTATTTTGGATGTATCATCACTGGAGTTATTATCTATAACAACAATTTGTGCCTCAGGCAACTCATTGTAAAATGATAGAATGGTCTCTTTGATTGTTAAAGATTCATTATATGCTGGTAGTATTATAGCTATTTTATCCATCTTCTTTCTCTCTTTTTTTGATATTAAATATTATACGATTATTATAAATCTCATAAGGGACTATCCCATATTGTTTTAGTTTATCAAAATTTAGTTTTTGTTTGGCATTTTTTAGATAGTGGATATATATATCTGCTTTTACAAAACTAATAAGTTTTGATAACTCCTCTTCAGTTACACCGCTATTTTTTTGCATACGGATATATATATCTTTTACCGCAAGGTCAGTTTTATCAAACCAACCAATACTACAACTAGGTACAAAATGAATTGTAGGATTATAATACAGTGCTTTATATAGATCTATATTTAAATTGTTTAATAAAATAGTTTTATTAGTATAATATTCATTTTGAAAAAATTTTGCTTCTTGAGTTTTTTTATTTAATGAAGTGGTTGAAAATTTAAATGCTATTACAGCAATAACATATGGGATAGCAATAAAATAGAATAATGATTTTGATTGTGAAAAAGATGTATATCTTTTTAGCAAAATTAAATATTTTCGTATTTTATAAAAAAATAATTTTTTATTTATAGCTACAATAACGGAAATTAAATAGATTGTAATAAATGGCATAAATAGATGAAAGTAACGATATTGATTAAACCATAAAATTGATGTAATTACTAAAAAAGTGGCAAGTGTATTTGTACTAAAAAATCTATATTTCCAAAATATTAAAATAAAACCACCACCTAAAAACAGAGGTAACAGTATAAAATAATTTAGATGAGCCAGTATCCCAAATATGGGTTTCCCCTCACCAACTTCAAGCCCCATTCTTAAAGATTGATCAGTTAATATATATTTAACTGTCTCTAGGTATGATTGATAGTCTTGAACTAAAAATCCAATACCAACTACAAGAGAACCCACAAATATACCCGACAAAGCTCTCCATTTTTTTAGCACTATATAAACTAAACCAACAGATCCAGTATAAAGAAAAAACAGATAATAAAATGGTGCATATAAAATAGTTAATATAAAAACAGGTAAAAATCTGTTTTTAAATAATAATGCAGAAAATACAAATAATCCAGATAATAGATCAGGTCTTACAGTCCAATATCTATAAGCAGTAATATAAACTATAGAAAATATTATGATATAAGATAGTGACCCGAAATCATACTTAACAAAACTTTTTAAATATTTATCTAGTAAAAGCATTAGTGTAAACAATGAAAGTGTATTGATAAAAATATGTATTGAATCATAAGGTACCACTTCTAAAATTAATTCAATTAGTTTATGCCATAGATACCAAGGGTCATAATTGGAGAATAAAGAGTGGGGAAATACCTCCCCCCAATTTTTCATAATATCTTGATTTGCAGCAAATGATATATGTCTAAGACCATCATCAGTCATACCGATATCTAAATAGTACGAGAACAATAAAGCAGTAACAAAGTAAATAATACAATGTATATAAAGTGGAAATATTTGTTTGTTTTTCATAGCAATAATACTATCATAAATAAACTATAATCTATCTATTAATAAATTAAGAAACTTTAGTTAAATAAATTTTAATATTTAGTTAAGCTTTATTATGCAATAATTTTTTTTTATATAAATTAGCCAAACCTATTGAGAGGTAGGGACGGAAAGCTGCGAGTCTTTGTATTTAAGATAGTCGGGTTGCAATCTATTTACTTTTAAAATAGTTTTTATATTGTTACTTTTCAATCATAAAGTTTAACAAATTTCTCAAATCTTACCAGTTATTTATATATGTTGTTTGTACTTTAATTGTGGATGATGTAATAAATTTCAAAATTATTATTATAAATGTGTTTTATGACACACTTTTGACACAATGGTATGGTACAATAAATAATCAAAACAAAAGGAGTTAAAGATGTTAAAGTTTTTAAAAAGAAGATTAAAAAGTGAGAAAGGTGCAATGGATAAGATTCTTGTTACATTGTTGTTAGTTGTGATTGGTGTTGCAGCGGTAATTGGTTTATCTACTTGGATGGGTACTCAAAATACTGCGATGACAGGTGCTGCTACTAATAGTATAAGTACAGTTGTTGGTGGTGGTTGATTACTTAGTGTAGTCGGTATAGTTGTTTAGTGACCGTAATGTGTCACTAAACAATGTTTTAGATATGTTTACTTTTACATTTTATATATTTTCATTGTTACTTTCTTATTTTGATTGTAAGAGGTTTATTGTTCCAAATGTTATTTTGGCAACTTGTTTTTTATTGATTCTGTTTTTTGGATATTTTGAGGATAGATTAAATATATATTCGTTTATAGTATCTTTTTTAGTTTTATTATTTTTTATTTTAATAATGATGATAAAACCAAAAATGATATTAGGTGGTGGGGATATTAAGTATATGATGCTCGTGGCTGTGTATTTAAATCCTTTGCTTTTTCCGCTGTTTCTTTTAACTACGGGGATTGTCCAAACAATTTTTTTGGTATATAAACAATACTATAAAAAAAGAAGAGTAGCTCCAATGGTTCCTGCTATGTTTATATCTGTAGTTGTTGTGGAATTATTGTTTACTTTTGGTATTTACCCTTAGTATTAGATATGGAGGTGGGTTATGAAGAAAAAAGCTTATATAAATATAATCCTTTTAGGTTCGATGTTATTTGTTGCTATTATTGTTTTTGTGTCTACTACGGCTGATGATATAGTTTGGAAAAATAAATATTTTAATCTTCAGAAAATAGTAGATAGTCATGCTTCAGCTCTTGCTAAAGGGTATCATGTACATAAAAACGAGTTAGAGTCAGTAGATCCGGTTGCTGGAGCTAGGGTTATTGCTAATAATATTTTAAATAATAGCCCATTAGGGGCAGAGGTGGATGCGTCGGATTATATAGATGATTCATTCTGTTTTAAAAATGATCTAACAACATGCTCAATATCGGATGAGTGTACTAATGATAGTAATTGTAGAGGCGAAGTAACAGCTACAATTACAAACTATCAACATGATAATTTTTGGTATAGGTTTTTGGGTAAAGATCAGTTTGAACTTGATGTAGTTGCTAGGGAAATGCTTTTATATGATCCGAATCATTTGTATGACTTTTTACCAATAGCGATAAATGGATGTACTAAAGATTATTATGCTGATGGTATTGTTGGACAAGAGTTTGATTTTATATTAAGTGCACATGATAAGTATACTGATGATAATAACACTAGGTTTTATGCACTTTCAGAGCCTGGTGGTGGTCAATCATCTTATGCACATTTTAAAAATATGATAGCAGATATCTTAGATAATAAAACTAGTGAATTTGACTTAAATAGTGCTATTACTACTATATCAAATGTTGACTATGATGATATGGACAATGATGTAAAGCAGGTATCTCAATCTTTTGATATAACTGATCTTACTGATACTGAGATGAGTATAGTGGTTTTGGATTGTAATAGTACTGCAATAGAATTAGATTTTCAAGGAAGTTTGCCTATATTATTGACTGATGTATATTGTGCTCCTGATGAAGTCCTTTTAGAAACTGCATTGTCAAATGGTGTTGATGTGTTTGGTGCTGATGATTATTTGTATTGGGCAAAGACAACACCATCCTGTAACAGTACAAGTTATTTTAGAATACATTTTGAGGTATTGGAAGCAACAGACAATACAAGTGATTCTAGACCAACTAGTGACTAGTTTTAAAAATTTTAAGAAAAAAGGAAGATAAGATGACATTAGATGGGTATCACTCAAAGATAAATGAGCAAAAAGAGTTGGATATAAGAAATGAAAACCTTGTAGAGGTACTTAAATATTATGTACTATTTTCAAATATTGAGAAGTTGTCTTTTTTTGAGTATGACTATGAGTTGAATAATTTTGTATATGATTTTAGTGTTGATAATCAAAAGAAATTTATTGATGATTCTGTATCTCATGGGGTAGCTGATAGTAATTATTCTGTTGTCGTTGAGGAGGATGAGACTATATATGGGATGATAACTTTTGATGAGGATCCAGGTCAATCTGAGATTATTAATGAGTTATTTGAAAAAATTAAAGTAGCCTTGCGAAAAAGGTTTTTATTATCAAAAGACTTATTATCACAAGATTCTGCTTTAGATGTTTTTATTATTACTGATGAAAACTCTTCTCAGTTTGCGAATAGACTTGAAAATAGTTTAAATATATTGTTAAATGCAACTATAAAAATTGAAACAACAGTTGCATCTGTTACAGAAGAGTTAAAAGAGAAGATTAAAAAATCTATTTTAATCTATACTATTAGCGATAGTGAATTACTTAGAATGGATGAGGGTTTACTAAAAGAGTTAAATGAGTTTTTATTTGTAATTGGTCCTAGTGACTATGATACTACCTTATTTTGTGGTCAATTAAATGTATTCAAATATCTTTCAAAAGATGATTTTTTACCTGAGCAGTTAAAAACACTGATTGTAGAAACAAAAAACCAACTGCAAAATAAATATGTAAGTAAAAATAAGATTATTGCTATGTCTGGAATTACTGGTGGAGTTGGAACTACAACTATTGCTATGAATACAGCAAATATATTAGCAAAAATGAATCATGATAAAAATGTATTGTTTATAGATTTATCTACAACTAAAGCTATTAGTAATCTATTTTTAGGACAAAATCCTCTTCCAAAGAAAACAATAATAGACCTTGTAAATAGTGCAGAGTTTGATATTGAAAAAAATCTTAAAAATGGATTGGTTAAGGTAAAAGAGAATTTTTATTCTATAAATGGTATTCAAAAGCATATTGATAGTGACTTTTTAGAGAAAGATGTATTTATAGAGAAACTTCTTACTTATATATCAAAAGCAAGTGAAGAGTTTAACTTTATTATTATTGATACTGGTGAGTCAGATGCTACGCCATTAAATACAACTATTTATGATATTGTAAATGAGTTATGGGTGATTACAGAGATGTCATTACCTCATATATCAAAACTAAAAACTTTCTTTTCATTGATTAAGAGAGCTGGTTTAAAAGATAAAGTATCATTTATGGTAAATAGATATGATTCAGCAAATGCAATATCTGTTTCAGATGTAACATCTATATTAAATATCAGTGGGGAGGATTATATGATTAGAATACCTAATGATTATATAACTCTAGGGCATTGTTGGAACTATTGTGAGTTAGCCACTAATACACACCCTAAATCTCCATTTGTAGAGAAATTGGAAGATATTTTAAAGCATAAAAACTATTTTAAAGTGGAGAGACGATTTAAAAGAAGAGAGGGTGAAAAGAAGTCTAGATCTTTATTTTCACTATTCAAGTAAGGATTTTAGATGAGAACTTTAAGAGATGTAATTGAAGATGAAGAACATAAAGTAGATACCGATATTGATTTATCTGAAGAAGCAGAGAGTAGACAAACAACAGTTGTTGAAACTCAGGAAAAGATAAAGAAGACACAAACTACTACACAAAGTGATGTTCTTAAATTTCCTGATATGTATTATGATGAAAATTTAATGTATATTGCATATAAGGTAAATGACCAGTTTTTATTAAATTTAAAATCAGACAAAAAGATTACAAGAGATAGTTTAGAAGAAGTTTTACCAGAGTTTGTTTTAAGTTTTCCAGATTGTAGAATCTTAATTAAAAGTACTTTAGAAGATATTATCCAATTTGTAGTAAACAATATTATTGGGCTAGGGGTTATAACAACACTATTTGAGATAGCAAAAGATGGTCTAAATGATGTTATTGTTAATACAAAAGATTATATTGATATTATTTATAATGGTAAAACTTTGGTAACTCCTATGAAGTTTAGAACTGAAGAGGAGTTACGAAAAGTAATAGATAAAATGCTAGCACAAAATAATAGAAAAATTGATGAAGCTCA
This sequence comes from Campylobacterota bacterium, assembly GCA_034723215.1. GTDB lineage: Bacteria > Campylobacterota > Campylobacteria > Campylobacterales > Arcobacteraceae > JAIOSF01. The sequence continues at coordinate 9,310 of JAYEOQ010000020.1, forward strand.
TCCTGTTATCTCAAGTAAACTTCATGATGGTTCAAGGGTAGAGGTTCAAATACCACCAATTGCTGCTAGTGATGGAAGTTGTATAACTATAAGAAAGTTCAACGACTTACCTCTACTTCTAGAGATGCTAATAGAATCTGGTCAGATGGATTATAAGATGGCATACTTTTTGATAAAATTATCAAAAGGTAAGTGTAATATAATCGTATCAGGTGGTACATCAAGTGGTAAAACAACTTTTTTAAATGCAATCACAAGGTTTATTGAAGACAATGAACAACTAATGGTAATTGAAGATACAAAAGAGATGCAACCTCAAATGCCTTGTCATTTAGTTCGTTCTTATGAAGCAAGAATGGCAAATGAAGAGGGGAAAGGTGCTATAACACTTGATTTTCTACTTAGATCGGCACTTAGATCAAGTCCTAGAAGGATTATTGTTGGGGAGTGTAGAGGGGCTGAGATTGTTGTTATGTTAAATGCGATGAATACAGGACACCCTGGGTCTATGACTACAGTGCATGCGGATAGTACAAAAGAAGCTCTTGTAAGGGTTGAAAATATGTACCTGGAAGCTCGTCCAACTGCTAGTGTTGGTTTTATTAGATCTCAAGTTGTTTCTGCAATTGATGTTTTGGTTCAGTTAGTTCGTTTTCCAGATGGAACTAGAAAACTTATTGCAATATCTGAAATAGAAAAACGGATGGAAGATAATGGAGTTATTGCACTAAATGATATTTTTAAATTTGAAAGGGATGTTTCAGATCTAAAAAGAACAAAAGGTGAGTTTAAAGTGTTGGCAACTCCTAGTCGTACAATTGAACAGATGAATATGTTTGGGGTTGATATTGATAAAAGAATTTTCAATCCAGATTTTGAGATGACAAAACAGATGCTTATAGATGAACTAAGAAGAGATTTACCATCAAAAATGTGCGGTTGGAAAGATGAGCATTTAGAAGAGTTTATAAGAAAAGATTCACAGTTATTCCATAAGTGGCCACATTTTCAAGATATTGTAGCTAAAGGTTGATTATTATGAATGATAGTATAATAACAGTAATATTTATAATTTTATTACCACTGTTAGTAGTGACATTATCTTATTTTATCTATTATTTGTATAGAGAATCTAATAAGAAGCGTATGATAGTTAATATGCTATCTGATTCATCATCATATATATTAGATGATAAGAGGGATAAAGTTACTATAACTGAGTCTGCAAGTTTTATGATGAAAAAGCTTAATTATGGTGGTTTCTCTCATAAATATGCAGAGTATATTTTTTATGCTATCTCAATTACATTTGGAATATTGGTTGGTTTTTTTGTCTATATAGTTATGCTTTCACCTATTGCATTTGTTGTTTCTACCCTTATTTTTGCACTTTTCCCATTTCTTGTTTTAGAGAAAATAATTTCAAATAGACAAGAGGATTTTAATTTTGGATTAAAAGGTGTTATTGATAAAGTTACTAGTATGATGAAAAGTGGTGTAGGTTTTGAACAGGCACTTAAAAAGTCAATTGCAACTTCAAGATCAAAGTTTACACAGGATGTTTTTTCTATATATGTTAAAGAGAAAGAGATAATAGGGGAAGAGAAATCATTTGAAAAGATGTTTAAGCTTGTAGAGTCGAAGGAGCTTCGTATATTTTATCTTGTTATCTCTATTGGTCGTGAATCTGGTGGTAAGTTTTCAAATACTTTAGAGACTTTAAGAAAAACACTTCATGACCAAGGTACAATAAAGCAGGAGATTACATCATCTACAAAAGAGGTAAAAATAGGAACATATATGATTATTGCTATTACTGTTGGTTTGTATTTTCAGATGAATGGTGTATTTGAGGGTGCTTTAAATGAACACTTTTTTGGTACAGATACTGGAAAATTACAAATGTTTTTTATCATAATTTGGGTTTCATTTGGTTTATTTGTAAATAAAATGATGACAAAAATTAAGAATTAGGGGGGGTAGATTATGTGGATGGTTATTATATTTGCACCTATTGTATTGATATCATCAATAGTTGGAGTTTTGTTTTTAATAAAAAGATATAAAAGACATAAGTTTATTGTAATGTTATCAAAGCTTGATATAGCTTCTGTTGTTAATCAATTTAAAGATGGTTCTTCAGATTCAAATAAACTTAATCAGAGTTTAATACAAGCAGGTATCACACATAAAGAGTATAATGAAGCCAAAATATTAATAGCAATAATTGGTATCATCATTGCTGTTGCTATACCTATTTTGTTTTCACAAATGATAGGGATAATCGCTATTGCTATTGGAATTATCTGTATTCTTTTTGGTGGACGAATGTATATATCAATTGCTAAGGCTGAAAGGATAGAAAAGATCGATAGTGATTTAGGTACTTTTTTAGATCTGGTAAATGTTATTTTAGAAGCTGGGGGAAGCTTGAAAAACTCATTTTTTACTGTTTCAACAAAAGCTAAAAATATTATTGATGATGAGTTACTAAGAGAGATAGGTATTTTGGAGTATGAGATGACAAACTATAGTACTAAAGAGGCTTATGCAAATTTAAAAAAAAGGGTTGATAGTGAACAGATGGGTAAAATTATAGATTTCTTAATCTTAAGTGAAGAGACCGGTATAGGTGTAAAAAATATATTTACAACACAATCTGAAGAGATGAGGCAGGATAAATTTTATCAAATCAAAGGTAAAGTAAGTACTTTAAATATGTATCTTATGATTGTTGTATTTGTATTTATTTTACCAGCTGTTGGTGCTTTCGTTGTGTTTCCAATGCAATCGGGTGCGATTGCAACTGGATTTTAAAAAAAGGATGGAATAGATGGAATTCAATAAACAAATAGCTATTATGTTAGCGTTATTATCGTTACTGTTGTCTGCACTTGGTGGTGCTTATTATTTTTATGATCAAAATCAACAAACATTAAAAAGTAATAGTCAAGTAAGAGCAGTATTTATAGCTGCTAAGGATATTAAAAAGAATGTTATAGTAAAGGCAGAGGATATAAAGCAAGTTAATATTGCTAAAAAGTATATCTTAACTACACCTTTATTAAAAAAAGAGATTATAGGTAAAGTTGCTAAAGAAAATATTTATAAAAATGATATGTTTAGAAAAGAGAAACTTGCAAAGAAGATAGATACTGGTGAGAGTGACTTGATGGTTTATAACAACAACAGTTACAATATTGATTTTGGATTATTTGTAAATCCAAACTACTCTTTATCACAAGGTGATTATATAAAAATTGTTTCTGTTTATCCTGGATCAAAAGCTAAAGATAATATGAAATATAATGTACAGTATGTTGTAAAAGATGTTAAAGTTATTGGATTTTTAGAAAAAGGTAAAACTGTTGCTAAATGTTTTAGAAGTGTAAAAAAACAGGTAAAAAGTAAAAAAAAGGGTGAACAACCAAAAGTAGAAACTGTGATAGTTTATGCAAATGAGTTAGTTTTAGATATACAAAGTAAAGTCCTTTTATCTTTAATTGAAGATTATAATAAAGGTAAACAACTATGGATGGTAAAAACTAAAGCACCAAAAACAAATAAAAAGATTGAAAAAAGAATAGTTGAGCCAAAAGTTGTATCTACTAAAAAGTCAAAAAGTGGTAAAAAAACTAAAAGAAGAGTTTATCCAGTTAAGTGGTATATTCCAAGAAATATCAGCAGAACAGCAAGTGGTACAATAAGATATGCAGATGTTGATAAGGTTGCACAGTCTCAAAAAGCTACAATCAAGACAAGTTTTACAGAACAATGTAAAGTTAAAGATAAATTACTTATCGGTATATCAAGAAATGTTTACTTAAGAAAAGTATCATCTCTTAAAGGTAAAATCAAAAGAGTTGTTTATAGAAATTATCTTATTCCATATAAAAGAAAAGTTAGTCAAAATTGGTATGAGGCGTGTGATGGGACATTTGTACATAAAAATGAGGTTTCAGAGATAAGTCTGACAAATGCCAATAAGAAGCTACAGTGGAAAAGAAACTAAAAGTAAGTAATATGGTATCAGCCTACATCGAACAAGTTTTGATGTGGCTTGTTATATTTGTTGGTTTTGTTACTTTTTTATTTTTTGTAATTGACTATTCAAATGTAATGAGAATTAAAGGTAATATGGACCTTATGACTGAATATGCAGCAAATATGGTTGCTTTGGGTAAAACAGATGATGAAATAGTTGAAAGAATAAATGATATGAAAAGTGGATATTTTGCTGATGCAGTTGTTGGTAGTGGATTATGTACAACAGATTCTACTCCAAGTTCAGCAGAAGAGTATCAGATAATATTTACTATCACTGGTTCTTATTTGGACACTAAAGTGTTAAATCCAGTAAATAGTATAGTTACTAGAAGAGTTGTCTTTAATGACATTAGTTCTGATAAAATTGATTGTAGTTTAACTATTAATCCAAAATAAAATAAAGGGGAGAAAAGATGAAAAAGATTTTATTGATAGTATTTTTACTAGTTGTATCTTTACAAGCAGATGCTGAGTTTATGATAAAAGGTAAAGAGGGTCAGAGAGTTACTTTGGTAAAAAGTGATTTTAAAGTTTTAGAATTTGATAAAAGAATAGTAGATGTTTTAGTTAGTGATAGTACAAAATTAAAGGTATTTTTTATTAAAAACAAAAAAAAGCCGTTACAAACTCTTAAACTCTATGCAAAAGAGTTAGGTTATAGTAAGTTACTTATAACATTTGATGATAAGTCAACACTTCTAAATGAGGTAAGTATTGTACAAAATTTCTCTAAGATTATTGAAACTATAAAAGCTATAAACAAAGATATTAATGTAGAGCAGGCAAATGGTAAAGTTATATTAAAAGGATTTGCAGCAGATACAAAAGAGAAAGATAAAATTGTAAATCTATTTGAAAGTGCTGGTGTAGATATCAAAAAAGATATGATAAATCTTTTAGAGGTTAGAAAACCAAATAAGATGATTAGGATTAAACTTTATGTAACTGAGATTAATAATGATGATGGTTTAGAGATAAAAAATAATTGGTTTGCATCTAGTAAAAATTATATGGAGTATATAGATGCTGATGATAAATATGCTAATAGCTCATTAAGTGAGGCTGAGGCTGGATTTGGAAATACTGTTAATAATCAAAGAAATTCACTTGTAAGTAATGCAGTTGATAACATAATGTTAGGGGCGACATCTTTAACTGGTGGATTAACAGGTGCTGCAAATTATTTGGGTAAATATTTTAATGTTGGTTTTACTCTTAATTATTTAGCTACAGAGGGTATTGCTACAATCTTGGATGAGACTACACTTATTACATTAGAAAATAAAAAGTCTGTATTTCATGCAGGTGGTAAAATATATGTAAAAACTCAAACAACAACTTCTGAAGGTATACCATCTACTTTACTTAAAGAGATTGATTATGGATTAAAACTTGAAGTTATGATAAATAATATCATTAATGATAAATTTGTTGATATGACAATAACAACAAGACAAGATAAGATAGATTGGTCAAGACAAGTTGATGGGATACCTGCATTTACAAATCAATCAATCAATACATTTGTAATTGTTCAAAATCAAGCTACTATAGTATTAGGTGGATTAGTTAATCAAAATGATGCAAAAAACTATTCAAAAATACCTTTATTGGGTGATATACCTATATTAGGAAAATTATTTCAAAGTAAAAATTTTCAAAGTGGCAAAAGTGAGTTAGTGTTTTTTATAGTACCAGAGATAGTTGATCCGTCAAAAAGTGATGAAATTGAAATTCTTAATCAGACTAAATCTTTTATGGAAGATGTTTCTGTTGATAAAGATAAAGTTAAAAAAGCAGATTTATCAAAAGGTGTAGATACACAGCCTGAATTAAATGATAAAAAACAAATGACAAATCAAGAGTTACATAAAAAAAGATTAAATGAGATATTTGGTATAAATTAAGTAGAATTCTTAAAAATTTATATTAAAGGGTTCGTATGAAAAAAGTAGAAATTGATAAGCCAGATGATTTTTTACAGTTAGTTGCATCTAAAAAAGATGATTATTTATATCATGATCATCCAAATGAGGGGATTGACCTTTTTTGTGATGATGAGTTAGAATCATTAGGTTATGAGTGTGTAGTGTTTGATTTTATAACATATAGGGGTATTTCAGAGTTTATTGAAGATAACTGTGAAGGGACGCTTACTTTTGTTAACCATCCTATGGGTTTCAATGGTTTTGTAGAGGTTGACAATATAGAAGATGTAAGAGCTAAAGTAAAGCAATATATTATTGACCAAATCAGAGCTAATCCGCTAGATGAATATGATGATGATCAAAAAGAAGCTTTGAAGTTTCTAGGGATAGATTAAAACTATTTAGTTAATTTTAATCTGTATCTATCCTCTTCTATCTTAACACAAGCGTCAGATAGGAGAGAGTGAAACTTATCATTTGTTTTAAAAGGTAGAACACCATAGCTGAATGTTATTTTAAAGATATGTCCGGATTTGGTTTTTAGTGATGAATTTAAAAGTTGAGTTCGGATATTACTTACAAATGATTTTATATCATTTAGTAAATCATCCTTAATAAGTATTATAAATTGATCTCCGCCATACCTAACAAGTTCATATTCTATTTGTTCCTCTTTGAATTTTTTAGATAAAAACCTAGAAACATATATCAAGGCACTATCCCCTACAAGCTCTCCATAATTATCGTTGATATATTTAAAATCATTTATATTTATATATATCAGTATCCCATCATTTTGCATATTTTCTGTACTGTTTAAATATTTGTCATATATCCATTTTTTATTGTTTATTTTGGTTAGAGAGTCATGATACAACTGCCCTATTAATGATGTGATCTCATTTTTCATCTTATCAACTTGAGATGAGATATCACCCAACATCTTATCATCTTTATTTATAATAGCTTGTTGTGCATCTGAAGTTGCCTCTGATAGTTTTTCCATCCCCTTGAGAGTCTCCTCCATAAATTTATTTACTTTTGTTATATCATCTTGTATAACTCTATTTATATCATCACTAAAAGATTTATCATTTAGATTAATATTTAATTCATTTGCATATTGATTAAAAGTTTGAAAATATGTTGATGGTAATATTATCTCCTCTTTTAATAATTTATTTACTGTTTTATCAGTGATTATTTTTATATTTTTATTCATGAGTTTTCACTTATAATGCTTTGTATAGTTCTTGGCTTATCGATGTAGTACCCTTGCGAGAAATCTATATCTAAACTCTTTACATATCTTAAAGTTGCCAAATCTTTAACAAACTCTGCAACTATTTTTATATCTTCTTTTTTACAAAATACAACAATACTTTTAACTAAATTATAATAAGTAGTTTCATTTAATTTTTGAATTAAAGAACCGTCAAGTTTAATATAATCAATATCTAACTCTAAAATATGTTCATAATTTGAAAATCCAGTACCAAAATCATCAATAGCAACAACAACTTCATACTCTCTAATCTCTCGTATAAACTCTCGTACTATATTGAAATCCTGTATCTTCTCACTTTCAAGAATCTCAACTGTTAAGTATTTTCCAATATCTTTTTCTTTTATTGTATCTAAAAATTTTGCTTTTATTATCGGGTCTATCATATCATGATATTCAAAATTGATACTAACTGAAATTTTATACTCTTGGACATAACCTAAAACTTTTTCAATCATAATTGACATTAGTTTTGGATAGAGTCTGTACTTTTTTGCTTTTAATAAAAAAGTATAAGGTGTCATAACAGTGCCATCTTCATCAATTAAACGCATCAATGATTCATATTTATAAACAGTATCAGTTTTATTGTTAAGTATAGTTTGAAAATATGGCTCAACTTTTTTTAACTCAATATTATTTTTCATAGTATCTATCAAAGAGGTATCAAGCATCTCATATTGAAAAAATTTCGCATCAAAAAATGAATAGTTAAGATAATTTAACTTTGCATTATGAAGTGCTTTCTCTGCATATATTATAAGCCTATCATCATCACTTTTAGAACAACCAATAGTGATATCAAGATTTAACTCAATTCTTGGTCTGTTTACATAAAAAAGATGTTCCATAATATCTTTTAAAAATATATCTACTATATGTGTAATATATTCATCATCAAGATCATCAAATATCTCTATACTAAAAACATCTATATATTCATTTTTGATTTTAATATATCTATCTTGCTTACCTATTTGTTCAAGAAGTTTAATAATATCTGTTTTAACTTTTGTTTTAAGAAGTTTTAATAGCTGAGATACTATATTATCACCATTTTCATAGCCATAAATAGCATTCAAATCTTTCATATATAATATGTCTACTAGAAATAGAGTTCTAATACCATCGCTATTTTTAGTTTTAATAAATCTATCAACTATCGACACTGAATCCATCCTCAAAATTTTCTTGTTTGTTTATTTTATCTAATCTTTAATTAAGAAATGTATAACTTTTATTATAAATATTAAAATATTGATAATTTAATTCTTTTTTAAATCATTAAATACTCTTATATAATGTAAAGTATAAGGATATTTAGTTAGAATCTGCCATTAAAACTTTAGGAATAATATAATAATGGAAGAATTAATAAGAGACTGGGGATATATAGTACTGTTTTTATACTCTTTTGGCGGTGGATTTGTAGCTTTAGTAGTTGCAGGGATACTATCATATAGTGGTGAGTTAAATATAGTAACTGTATTGATTGTAGCCGGAGTTGCAAACTTTATAGGGGATCAGTTTCTATTTACAATTGCTAGGAAAAATAAAGCACAAGCTAAAGAGATGATGCAAAAGCATAAAAGAAAAATAGCTATGGCACATCTTCTTATGCGAAAATATGGTTCGGCAGTTATATTTTTACAAAAATATATATATGGTATAAAAACACTTATACCATTAGCAATGGGACTTACAAAATATGATATGAAAAAGTTTGCTTTTTTTAATATATTTGCTACTATTGCTTGGACTTTAATCATTGGATTATCTTCATATATGTTAGGTGAACTTGTATATACATATCTTGAAGAGTTTAAATCTTATGGGATAATATTTGTCGTAACCGTGCTTCTTTTAGTCTCTTATTCATTTAGAAAGTTATCAAAGTAAATAGGTGATAATTAACTTAGAGAAAAAATCATCTTTTGAAATTTTAGAGTGTTTTGAAAATTTAGATTTAAAAGATGATTATATTTTAAAAATTCAGATTTTAGAGTCGGATATAGAAAATATTGGATATAAATCTTGGGTAGATATAGCCCAAATATATCTACTTAAAATGGAAACACCTATTTTAAATCAAGATGGTACACTTATCTTAAAATTCACAAAACTAAATACAAATAGCTCTTTTCATAAATCTGTGGATAAAACAACTGAAAAGTATGGAGTCTATAGTGAGTTTTTCAATATAGATAAAAATTCACAGTTTAGCTTTTTGTATCACTATATAAAAGCCTTAGAGTTTATAGATATTGAATCTAAACAAAAAGTATTAAATATAGGTATAAATAAAGGTGATGAGTTTAAAGCTATACAAGAGATACTAACTCCTACATCTTTTGACGCTAAAGAGTTTATAGGGATTGATTATTCCCAAACAGCCATAGAGTATGCAAAAGATAATTTAACAGCACAAAACTATAATTTTTTATGTGCAGATATAAATAAAATAGATGATTTAAATCTAGGTAAATTTAATCTAATAATCTCAATAGGTACACTTCAAAGTGTAAATATAGATTTCAAAAAAACATTTATGAATCTATATCAAAACTATTTAGAACCAGATGGTGCTATTGTACTTGGTTTTCCAAACTGCAGATGGGTAGATGGTCAAATGATATATGGTGCATCAGTTCCACACTATAATTTTTCTGAGCTTAGTACCGTTATCAAAGATATATATTTTTGTAAAAAATATCTACAACAAAAAAACTATAGAGTTACAATAACAGGAAAAGATTATCTCTTTTTAACTGCTAGAAAACTAGGGTAATTATAACTCCCCACCACTTTTTATAATATCTATACCATATTTATCTCTTAGTTTTTGCATAGATTTGGTTAGTTTTGATTGTTTTGTATCCTCTTCATAATGTAACATATTCATAGTCATAGGTTTATTCTCTTCAAAGTTTGATAAGCTTATGTTTACTTGTACAATACTATGTGATGGGTGGATATCTATATTATTAAAAAGTTCTATAACTGCCTCTTTAAAATATATCTCATTAAAAAGCCTATTTGAATTTATATAATCCTTTGACTTATCACCATATTGGTACTTTATATTTAAAGAGTAGGTCATAGGGTTATGTTTACCTTTTAGGGCTAAAAAAGTTAAATGTCTACATAAAATAGTGATTCTTCTTTTTATCTCATCTCTATTTTCAAGTGGGTCAAAAGTTCTACCTAAGCCTATTGATTTTTTTGATTGAGCTAGTGAAATTTTCTCATTGTCAATTCCACAAATTCTATTGTAAAGTTGAGTCCCTATTTTACCCCAACTATAAAGTAACTCTTTTCTGTTTTTAATATCACCTAATTTAAATATCCCATATTTTGTTAATTTCTCTTGATACCCTTTTCCAATACCTGGAAACTCTTTAATTGGCATATCTTTAATAAATGATTCCACTTCACTTGGTTCTATTTGTCTTATACCAAATGGTTTTGCATGGTTTGTTGCAAGTTTTGCTATCCATTTAGTTTTTGCAATACCAATAGAGATAGGGAGTTTAAGTTTTTCTTGTATTTTTTCTCTTAATTTAATTGCAAAAGCTACAACATCCTCATCATCTATCCAGCCTGTTACATCTCCAAAAAACTCATCTATACTAAACTGTTCAATAGATGGTATCTCTTTTTCTAAAAGAAGTTTTAGTTTATTTGATAGTTCATGATATAAAGGATAGTTGGGAGGAAGAACAGTAAGAGTAGGGCAGTACCGTTTAGCTTCAGCAACACTCATAGCAGTTTTAACTCCATAAGCTCTAGCTTCATAACTTGAAGTGGTTATGATACCTCTTACTTTTCCATCTTTATCTATAAAATAATCTTCAAAAGTTTTATCATCATTTGAACTAAGAATTGAACTTGTAAATGCCCCCTCAATGTTACTAAGAGTACGAACAACTTTTTTTCTTTCAAATATAGATAAGTTACTTCTTCCACCTACTGCTAAAGGTATATTGCAATAGTGTGGATTATCTATCCTATGTGCAGCAGCAAAAAAACAATCTAAATCAAGGTGTAATATCATAGGTGTATTATAGTGAGTTATTTCATTGTAAATTCTAAAAGTTACTTATAAAATAAATAATCATATAATATAGTAAATATAAATATAGTTAAAGGGTAAATAATGAAAACGAAAGATTCAAATGGGTTGTTAATTGATTTAGCAAAAACTGCAATTTATGATAAGTTATATAGTATAAATAGATTAGATAAAAATCTATCTCTTTCAAAATTACCAATTTTAGGAGATGATGCCGCAACCTTTGTAACTCTAACTATAGATGGAAATCTAAGAGGGTGTATAGGCTCTTTAGTACCACGACAAAGTTTATACGATGATATAATATCAAATGCAAAAAGTGCTGCGTTTAATGACCCTCGATTTATCCCACTATCTAAAGATGAGTTTGAAAATACAAAAATAGAGATCTCTATACTTACACCAGCTGTAAAAGTAAACTATACTGATTTTAAAGATTTAGAATCAAAAATAGTTCCAAATAAGGATGGTGTTATTTTAAAACTTGGTAACCATCAAGCTACATTTTTACCTCAAGTTTGGGAGCAACTTCCATCTTTTGATTTATTTATGCTTCATCTTTATAATAAAGCGGGTTTAGAGATGACAGAGCAAAACTTAACACCTGAAATATATACATATAGAGTAAAAAAGATAGAAGAGTAAAGTTTTTAAGACTCTATAATTTTAAATCTTCTCAACTCTATTTCTACCATTTTCTTTAGCCATATATAAAGCTTTATCACATCTTTTAAATATAGATTTTAAATCATCTCCATCTTTATATTGTGTTACACCAAAGCTAGATGTGATATGTCCTGCATCATGATGTTTTATTGACTCAACTATTTTTCTTAATTTTTCAGAAGCGATCATAGCATCATCTATATTTGTTTCAATAAATAAAATAATAAACTCTTCTCCACCCCATCTTGCAAACATATCAATATTTCGTAAGTGTTTGTTTATTGTTTGAGCTAACAGTATTAATACTTCATCCCCTATTAGATGACCAAAAGTATCATTAAATTTTTTAAAGTGATCTACATCTATAAGTGCAATAGATAGCGGATGATTAAATCTTTTTACTTTTTTAATCTCACTATCAAATACCTCATTTAGTTTATTTCTATTATATACTTGGGTTAGTTCATCATAGTATGCTTTATGCTCAGTTCTTAATTTTTCAATCTCTTGTTTTGTTATATCTATTAATGTTACTAAATAAAGTGTTTTATTATCAATATTTATTTTTTCTAGTGATATAGAGAATGCATCTAGTGTGATCTCGGGACTTAGTAAGATAACCTTTTGTTTCTCATAATCAGTTCTCTCTATTAAATCTGCAAAATTCTCATCCTCATCTTCTAGTAGATTTCCATGTATATAGTTCTCTTTTTTAAGTAAAAGGTCACAAAATTTATCATAGTTATTATTAAAATCATCAAGCTTTTTAAGATTAAAATACTCAAGAAATGATCTATTTGCAAAGCTTATATTTTTAAAGTCAGTTACCACTGTTAGATGTTTAGTAGTATTTATAATATTTTGTAAAAGCTCTTCTCTATGTTCTATTAAACCTTTTGATTTTGATTGTTTATATAGATAAAATAGTATCATAAATATTAGTAATGTACTAATACTAAATAAAATATAAAAATTATTTATCCTTCTTGATATAAATTGTCCATCACTTCGTACAGTTAAAAATGCAACTACATCTTTAGTTATTGGGTTTTGTATAGGTATAAATGTTATTGTTTGTTCAAGTTTTGATGAATATAATGTAATTGGTTTATTTTTTTTAATATATTTTGCCGCTTTATTACAAAACTCTTTTGATGGTTTAATTTTTCTTTTTTCTTTAATATCTACTTTTTTAAGAACTTTTAAAACTGTTTTATCATTATAATATCCATCATAAGGGCTTTTAGTAAACTGCTCTTTCCCTTTTTCCCATATCTTTTTATTTATTACATCACTAGAAGTAATAAAGTTACTTAAAGTATTGTATTGTTTCATGATTTTTCTTGTAAAACTTTCTGCTCCAAAAGATACCTCAATGCTCCCTAGGTGATTATTATTTTGATCAACTATTGGACTAATAAATCTATATCCGTTATAGAGTCTACCAGCTTCAAAGCCATCTATAGATTTTTTATGTTGGTTTGTATAATTTACCATATCTCTTATCCCTAATAAACTATCACCAAACTTTTTGGGTTTATGCATTCTTAAAAAACTCTCACTATTTGGAAGATGAAAATGTAATATATTTATATTGTAAAATTCAAGATTTTGGAACTTTTTTAACAAATGATCATATAACTCTTCTCTTAACTTGTATTTTTCATTGCTACTTGCATCAGAGAGTTTTTTATATATTTCAATGACCCTTTTCTCTTGTGTAATATGCATAAGTGCCATATCAGATAACTCTTTATGTTGTTTATAAATAATATTATATGCATGTAAAAACCCTTCAGTTTTAGTATTTAAAAACTCATTAATTCTTTTCTCTTTTTGATTATTTAATGTAAAAAAAATAGCAATAGTTATAGCTATAAATATAATACTAAACTTAGTCTTCATGATCAATCCTTTTGTTTGTAAACATTATTTTAAACTCTACACCTTTTAAGTTTTTATTTTGATATTTATAGGAAATATTTTTTACTTCTATTTTTCCATCCATATCATTAACAATTAGATTATATACAGTATGTAATCCTAACCCTGTACCTTGTGATTGGTGTTTTGTAGTAAAGTATGGATCAAATATTTTAGGTAATATTTTAGTATCTATACCTCCTGCACTATCTTTAAATTTTATAATTATTAAGTTGTTTTTTACATATGTATTGATAAAAATATATTTATCAACAATATCTCTTTTTTCCATTATCTCTTTTGAGTTATTGTATAGATTCATAAGGGATTGAATAAGCTCATTTTGATACCCATTTACCTCGATATCTTTATCTAGTTCTAAGATTATCTTTATATCATTGACTTTATTAAAACCTTTTACTAAATTTAAAAAACTTTTTATAGTATCATTTA
>JAYEOQ010000021.1:0-5545 GCA_034723215.1 Campylobacterota bacterium
AAAACTATCTTTCAAAGTATTGGTTAATCTATTAAACTGATTTGCAATTACGGAAAATTCATCATCACTTTTTAGTTCTATTAATTTATAGTTTTTATTTTTTAAATTATTAATACCATCTATAAGTTTAGCTATAGGATTTAATATAGTTTTTTGTAGAAACAATATAGATATAAAAAAAGATAAAATAATAGAGATTAAAATAGATAAAAACAGATTATCTCTTAAAGAGTTAATTTTAGAAGTTAGTAATTTTTTATCATATGCAGATATTAAATAAAGTTTTTCATCATTTAATATAGTATCTATATAATGGATATGAAAAGAGTATTTTATATTTTCTGCCATCTCACTTATGGTATGTTTATCTGTATGTATTGATCCATTTTTGAATATAAACTGCTTATCCACATCAAAAAAATCACCAACCATCAAATCTCTTGAAAGAAAAGAGAATTTATTATGTAAATTTTGAATAAACTGATCTATATTTGATTGTGTAAATAACTCTTTTATTTTTATAAAACCAATAAATTTACCATCAATATATATCTTTTGTAAATATACCAAAGCAAATCCATATTTATCTAGTAGTATATGAAGCTTATCTGTAGAATCCAATGTTGCTTTTCTATAAAATGGCATTTTTAATATAGTTCCTGTTTTTATATCAATAAAGTTTGCTTTACCATTATACGATATAAATCCATTTACCCTATTGCCATCCTTTATTCTGTTTAAAACAATTGCATCACCATTTTTATCAAATATACCAAATGAGATATTTTGTTTTGATTTTAGCTGTTGTGATACTATATATAAAAGCTTTTTCTTCTCTTCATCAAATATTATTTTACTATAATTGTCTCTATCTTCATAGTTAGATATTAAATTTAATATTGACTGTATATTCTTATCATCTTTAATTTGATTTGATAAATTCTTAAGATTATCAGCCAAATCTTTTATTTCGGAATCAATAATTTTATAATCATTTGTTGTACTGATATAAGCATCTCTCTTATACTCAACCATCAAACTGTTATAATATAGATATGAACTCACAGATATAGGGATAAATATCGCTAAACTAACTAAAAATAAAAGTTTTAATTTAAGATTTAATTTCATAATACTATCTTCTTGTACTAAAATATAGGATTAACATCTTTTACATTACCAATTGTAATCATAGTTGAGGGTATAGTTCTATCTCTTTGGAATTGTTTATTTTGAATAATTTTAACAATAGCATCAACTCCCTCTTTACCACAAGTCGGGTATGTGAAACTTGCAGTTTGAACCCCTTTCAAAATAGCATTTTTTGCTTCTGTTATATAGTCGATCCCTACCATTAAGATAGTGTTGTTTTTATTATATCTTTGCATAACACTTCTTACACCACTTAACATACTATCGCTATGTGAATATATTGCATCAAATTTAATATCTTTTTTATAAATATCTTCCATCACTTGAATAGCATCTGCTCTTAAATAGTTTGCTCTTTTTTTTATAACTTTTATATTTGGATAGTTTTTTACAATCTCATCAAAGCCGTTTTCTCTATCCCTTGCAGATGTAGTACCTTTTACCCCTTGAAGCATTAAAATTGTACCTTTGCCATTTAGCTTTTCTACCATATATTTTCCAATTTGTTCACCTATAAATTTGTTTTTAGGTGCTATAAAAGTGGTATAATCCTGAGAAGTGATACTTCTACTTATCAAAATAACTTTTATACCTTTTTTTAATGCTTTATTTAGAACTAGAGATGTGATCCTTGCATTTATCGGACTTGTTATAATAAAATCATAATCATTATTTATAAAATACTCAATATCTGCAATTTGATTTGCAACACTCGCCTTTGCATCTTTAACAGTAAGTTTTAAATATGGATATTTTTTGATCTCATTTTTAACCTCATCGACCTGTGCAACTCTCCAATCATTTGCTAATGTATCTTGTGCAAAACCAACCTTATACTCTTTTGAGTACAAAGATGTAACAACCAACAAAATCACCAATAAAATTTTTTTCATAACACCCTCCAAAATACTTTATATATTATATTAAAAAAAAGTGTTAAAATTGTGTTTAATTGTTATTTATTTTATAGTTCAACAACTCTCTCAAACATCTCTTTTATCTCAATCTCATGGGATATTAAAAATATCTGTCTATACTGCTCTTTTATTGTATGGAAAGCTTCAAGTATCTCCATTCTTCTTGATTCATCTTGAGATCCGAAAACCTCATCAAAAGCTAAAAATCCAACGCTGCTGCTACCGCTTAACTCTGCTAAAGTTTTTGATATAGCGATTCTTAGAACCAAGTTTGCCAGGTCTATCTCACCACCGCTAAATCTCTCAATTGGGAACTTTCTCCCCTCATCATATATGTAGAAGTCAAAGTCGTTTGATACCTCTATATACTGGTATTTTCCTTTTGTTATTGCAGCGTAGATCTGTGATGCTATATCTGATATTCTTGGGGCTATTTTACTGTTTAGTTTTGTTTTGAATTCACTCAAACTTACTTTTATCTTGTCGTAGTCCAACAGGTCATCTTTTTTTGTTTGCACTTTTAAAAGTTGTTTGTCATTTTCATCTATTGAGTTTTGGATTGTTTTTATCTCGCCTTGGATTTTTGCTATTTGTACTTTTATATCGTTTAGAACTGTTGTTTGTTCCTCTTTTTTCTTTATAGTATTAGAAAATTGAACCTCTAAGTTTTTATGTTCTACCTCATCATATTTTATAAGCTTAGATTCTATCTCTTGATTGTTATATGAGATATTTAACTCCTCTATATTTTTATCTATAGATGTAATCTCTTTTTTTATGGTACCTACCCTTTTTACCATTGTCTCTAAAGTTAATAGATATTTATATTTTGGCTCCAGAGTATTAAAACTATCTTTTAGTGTTTTATGTATAGATTCATCATAACTATACTTTTCTAATACCTTTAGTTCATTTTTATTTTTTATACCTTTCTCTTCTACTAAACTAAAATGCTCTTGGGCTTTTCTTAGATCTTTTTGTTTACTTTTGATTAGATTTATTAAATTTGACAACTCTTGGTATTGTTTATCTTTTTGTCTCTTTTGTAACTCAAATTCACTCTTTTGCTCTTGAACATGTTTAAGTTGAATTTGAAACTTATCTATATTTGTTTGATGAGTTTTTTGTACTATCTCATTTAAACTGTTTATTACATTATCATACTCTTCTAACAGCGGTCTTGTACAAGTTGGACAGGCAGAATCTTTTCCAAGATTTTGTATTTTAGATATTTTCTTATTTGTTTCATCTATTATTTTTTGTTCACCGGCTATTTGTGCTAACTGTTCTTTCTCTATTGTTTGTTTGTCTACTATATTATCTTGCAGTATTGAGATATTTTGTTCTAAGTTTTTTAAATCAAATATATGTTTATCATACAGTACACAATCTTTTTCAAGTATCTTTATATCTGATTTACTTTTTGTATATTGTTCTCGCAAATTTTTTTGCTCTTTTATCAATGCCTCTTTTTTTATATGATATTCTCGTAAAATTTCTTGCTCTTTTAAGTTTGTTTGTACAGTAATATACTTTTGTTTTATATCACTTAATTTATCTATCTCTTTTTGTTTTACCTCCAACTCACTTAAATCCTGTATTTGTTTCAATCTATTTTGTGTTTGGCTGGTAATACTGTTTTTTAATAGTTCTAATGATAAATAGAATTTCTGTTTGCTTTGTTGTAGTTTTTTAAACTCCTCTAACTCTTTTTTTTGATTTATCTCCTCTTGCTTTATACTATGTAATACTTTATCTTTATCATTTAACTCTTTTGTATATATCCCCTCATTCTTTTTGTTTTGTGTTAAAAGTATCTGTTTGTTTTTTAAATCCTCAGAACTTAAAAGAACTTCATCAAACGCTGTTATCTCTCTTTTTAACTCTCTGCTTTTATCCACTAACTCTTTTTCGATAAAGTCAATTTTCTCCAACCCTAGAAGTTTTCTTATCATCTTTTTTCTATCTTCATTTTTTAAAGAACTAAGACTCGTTAACTCTTTTTGAGAAGCAAACAGTGTATGGAGAAAAGCATCTTTTGACATCTTTGTTAAGTGTACAATAGAAGCTGTTACCTCTTTTACCCCTGTAGTTTGAAGCTCCCCGTTTTTAAAGAATTTTGCATTTGCACTTAAAGTTTTTCCTCTAAACTCTCTTACAACTTTGTATGTGATATTATCTATCTCAAACTCTAATTCTACTAGAACATGATCTTTTACAGTTGTATTTGAGTTTCGTATGCTCTCTTTAAATTTTTTGTTTTTCAGCTCCCCATATAGTGCAAACAGTATAGCCTCAAAGATTGTAGACTTTCCACTCCCGTTTTTACCTATAATCCCTATAAGACCCTCTTGAAACTCTATAGTGAAGTTTCTATATCTTTTGAAGTTTTGAAGTGTTAGTTTAGATAGTATCATCACTTATCTCCTCATACGATTTAAACAGCTCTTGCACTTTGTTTTTAAGTCTATCATACTGTATATCTTCACAATCTACTTTTATATGACTTAAAAAATAATCCTCTAAGCTTACTGCCTCTATATCATCTATATTTGATTCATTTGAGTCTCTTTTAAACTCTCTTTTTACACTTACACTCATAGCATCGTTAAAAATCTCTTTTATACTTAGTGTTGGTATATCTATAGATTGTATTGCTGTTAGATTTATTAGTTTTACATCAACTATTGTATCTTTGCAGTTTGTTGTATCAAGAGAATTTTTCGAGTTTTCAAAATCATCACAATCTATAGTGAAGCTTCTCATCTCTCTTAAGTTTATCTCTTTATATTGTATATCTAACTCTTCATCAAGAGTTAGTTCTATATACCCTTTAGAGTTTCTCTTATCACTTCCGGTTCGCTCTGTAGAGCCGCTATAGTATACATTGTTATGTTTACCCACATTTCC
This sequence comes from Campylobacterota bacterium, assembly GCA_034723215.1. Taxonomy (GTDB): domain Bacteria; phylum Campylobacterota; class Campylobacteria; order Campylobacterales; family Arcobacteraceae; genus JAIOSF01. Next base: position 4,980 of record JAYEOQ010000021.1, read on the forward strand.
AAACCCGTGCCAATGCCCAAGAGCAACATAGTCCATGAGTTCAAAGATATACTCCTTATCACTTGGATATACCCACTCTCCAAACTCCTGCATCATATACCAAGCCCCAACACTGCAGTGCAACATCATAATATTTTTTTTACTCTTATCTATACTGTTTTCACAAAGCTCTATCTGTTCAATTGCTGTGCTGTCATCATTCATATGCGGTAATGTATGAAACACCACATCATCAAACTCTATTTTTTTATATTTTTGACTATATGAACTATATATATTTTCAAAGTTATCAAATATCTTTAAAATAGGAGAACTTAGATTTGTACGAGGTGTTGAGTGGTTTCCAGCTATTAAAATAAATGGTATATTTAACTCATCTATTATTTTAACCTGCTCAAGGGCAAAGGTAATAGCCCTGTTACTGGGACTACTTCTATGAAAGAGATCCCCTGTATGGATGATATAGTCTGGCTTTATCTCTTTAATCTGCTCTACAACTTGAGTAAAAGCATCATAAAAGTCTGCTTCTCTTTGGTTGATATTGTTTTCATCTAATATATCTAAAT
>JAYEOQ010000022.1:0-5529 GCA_034723215.1 Campylobacterota bacterium
AAGATAAAAAAATATTTATAGCTGTATCGTTACTTGATGACAAAGTACAAATCACCATAGAGGATAATGCAAGAGGGATATCTGAAGATATTATAGATAAAGTATTTGACCCGTATTTTACAACGAAACACCAAAGCCAAGGTACAGGGATAGGTTTGTATATGAGCAGTGATATTGTATCAAATACACTAAAAGGTAAATTGTATGTAAAAAACACCCAAAAAGGTGCAAAGTTTTTTATTGAGTTGCCTTTGTCTTAATAGCCCTTTAAATAAGGCTTTTGTGGAACTCTAAACCTTGCATTGTGTCAAAACTGTGCTATGATTGTGCCAACTATTTCAGTAAAAAAGCCCCACGACTTTTATTTTCTTTTCTCATATATTTTGCATATACTGATAAAGTGATATTTGCATTTTTATGACCAAGCATTGATGAAACCCAAAGAATATCTTCACCTGAACTAATCATCATACTTGCAAATGTATGTCTCATTTGATATAAAGTTCTATATACAAGATTTAACTTGTTTAAAACTTTTTCCCAGTAATTAATAGATATTTTACTAGCTGAATAATAAGGCTGATTTCTATTAGTTACAAAAACATAATTAGAATCAGTTTTATACTTTAGATGATTTTCCAAGTATGGTAAGAGTACATCAAGTATATCCACATCTCTAATACTTGATTTTGTTTTTGGAGTTGTTTCAACTCCTTTATTTCTTGTAGCTCTTATTTTGATAATTCTATTTTCAAAGTCAATATCATCCCACTTTAAAGCTGTAATCTCTCCAGTACGCATACCAGTAAAAAGACCTATTGCAAAAAATGCTTTTATTTTATCAGATACATTATCTAAGATTAAAAATATATCTTCTTTTGATAAAGGATTGATCTCTTTTAAGCTTTCTATCTTTGGAGCTTTTACAATAGATAATGGATTTTTTGAAATCATCTCATCTCTTAATGCATCTTCAAATACACCGTTAAATATTATTCTAATATTTGCAACATATTTTGAAGAAAATTTATCTAATAAATTATTTTGCCAAAGTGATAAATCACTGGCTTTTATACTATTGATTTTCTTATTACCAAAGTAAGGTATGATATGTTTATCAAAAACCAATCTATAACCTTTTGATGTAAGGTACTTACGACTATTGTTATTCATATCCATACTTTTATCAATCATTTGTGAAACAGTTGGAACAGTTATATTTTTAAAGAACTCTCCACTATGTGCTTTTAAAAGCATTTGTGGAATTATTTGTGTTGTTGCAAATTTTCTATTTGCTTTGCTATCTTCTAAATTTAAAGGTTTTCTTATAACCTCGCCATCTAAACTAAATCTTACCCAAAGTTTTACACCTCTTGTAAAAATCTTTGGTTGTGTCATTTTTACCATATTTTTTCCTTAATATGATAAACACCATGGCAACAACTTCTAACAAACATAATCATTTTACTAAAAATCATATTAAATCTTTTAATATGTCATTTGCAATATCTTTAGGATTTAATTTATTAGCTGTTGTAGTTACCCACTTATCAAGTTCAACTCTATCAAATAACAATCTACCTGATTTTTTATAATAGTGTAAATCTAAGATAAAAGTATCATTTTTCATTTTATGTATATGGTCTTTACTGTACCCAAGATAGTGAGCTGTTTCTGATACATTTAACCATCTTTTTTCTATTTTGTTTTCTTGTTGGTTTTTTAATAGCTCTAGTATCTCATCTATCTTTGCTAAATTTTCAAATTTTATATCCATCTGCTCCCCCTAATATTTCTATCGTTAAGCTCTTGTAAGCAATTAACAGTTAATTTATATAAATGTATCTCTTTTACTTGTAGTGAAAAAAGCTTTACACCATAAAAATCATTAATATCTACATCAATATATTTTTCATCATCTGTAATTTGATTTATCTTATTTGTATATAGATTTATAATCTGTACAATCTCATCACTTGTAAAAGTGCTAAATTTTCTTAAATATTTATCATTTAACATCATAATAGTATCATTAGCTAAGTAGTCTAATTCATCGTGTATATGGTACATATTTTTATCTCCTAAAATCCATAAGTTTTTGTAGTGTTATTAAGTGGTTGTATCTCTTGATTTAACATACCTCTTTTTATCATCTCATTTTTAGTAATTAAATAATGTTGTATATTTAATTTTTCAAGTGGTAAACTATCAAGCTTTTTAAAATAGTTGTACAGTTGAAAGTTTTTTAATCTTGATGGAACTGTTGGAATTTCTACAAACTTATTTTTAGTTGCACTAAATACATACTTTTCTATACCATCCATTTTTACAACTAAAGCTTTTTTATTTTCATTTGGTTTGATATATTTAAAATTATCTCTTTGATTTTTAGATTGTGCTAATTCTAGTTCTTTATTTGCTCTTGCTTTTAAAAGTAAATCAGTATTTTTAGCCCATAGTATTTTCTCTTCAATCTCTCCACTATCGTGATTGTAATAGATATAGAGTATTTGAGTATCATCAAATAGCTTTTTAAAAACTCCTGCATCTCTTTTTTGAGTTACAACATTAAAATCATCTTTGTATTTACCTTTAAAGTAGTATCTAACTTTTCTATAAAGGCTTAATGGTGCTAATGTACGACTAGATAAAAATCTTCTAACTTTATGTTTAATATACCAATAAACTGCATGCTGTACTGCTTTTGTATCTTCATCTTTGAAAGTTTTAGTGATATATTTCATGATATATCCTACAGCTCCACCACCTTGTTTATACCAAGTGTATTTAAAGTCTATTGCATTTTTATTTGCACCCCATGAGCTACTAGAAAAATACTCTTTATATTTCTTTTTAACTGCTAAGATATAATTTACTGGTATAAATATCATTGCATGAAGATGTGGAACTGCTGATTTATGTGGTTCATATACTCTAAAGTAAACTAATCCATGCCCTAACTCTTTTTTCATCTTCTGAAAAACTTGTAGGTTTGTAAATTTATTCCAAACTTGTGTAAGTGCTTTTGCTGTTTCATTAGGGTCAATATGCAAATTACCATCTTGATATTTTCTGTGATATTGTGATGGTGCTGTTAAAGTTACAAATACAGGTTTTAATCCTTTATCTTTTGCATTATTGAACATAGTATTTACACGATTGTTTATCTCTGCAAAGTATTTTTTAGGATTTAGATTTGCACTATATGTACACTCTAATAGTTTTTTATTACTTCCAACTATATCTATTAATCCAGTAGATAAAAATAGCTTTTGTTTTAAGATTTTATTGTCAATATTATCTATATCATCATTTGTTATACCGTACATATTAAGCCTTTTTTGTTGTTTTTATTTAGGGGTGTAGTAACTTTTTTAAAAGTAATCAAGGAGCTACTAAAAAACACAGACATCCGTCTGTGTTTTTCACTATCTCTTGCTATTATTTGAGTTGTCATTGTTTAGCCTTTTTGATTTTGTTGTGTTGTTTGTTTTTGGGATTAAAAAATATTTAGATAAATCATTATTTGAAGTTCTAAGTATCAATTTTTGAATAATATATTTATCTATTTCTAATATTGTTGTTTTATATATAACTCTTGATTTAGTAGTTTTAGTAAATCTTCTAAAATATTGTTTTTTATAGTGATGATTTAATATCTCATATCCAGTATCACTATTAAAAGTGATTTGCATATTAAAATATTTATCACTTATATCATCATCTTTTTTATCTTTGATAGGTTTTAGTTTTTTTATATCTTTGTTTTGCTGTTGCTCTAACTTTTTAAATTCTTCATCTAATTGTTTTGTATCATCTGAAAAGCCACCTAATAGGTTCATAAAAAGGAAAATTGCTACTATTAAGCCAAATACTAAGATAACTATAAACTTCACTAAAATTGATTTTTGAGTAGATTTATTTCCACTTTGATATAAATCGAAAATAGCAGGATTAGTTTTAATAGACGAACTATTAAACTGGTCAGATTTTCTCATTGCAAATGATGAGTAATGTTTGTAGTTTAAAGTAGAAGAAAATAGTTTTTTACTTCTTGGTTGTGCTTCGATAAATTGTTCAGGTATTGCTCTATATTTAGAGTTTATAAGTGATTTATTTTGAGTAAGTAATATTATTTCGTGGTTTAGGTGTCTATGGTATGTAAGCCAAAATATTTTTATTCTGTCTTGATTTGAAAAAAAGTCGTGGCACTCATCAAATATAATTAAACTATTGTAGAAGTTTTGAGTTTTAGAATATTCTATTAAAAAATCATCTACATTATCATCATTTTTATGTAGTTCATATATTTTAAAACATTCTGTTAGATACTCTATAAGGTCAGTTTCTTTTAGTTTTTTGAATTGTACTTTAGAATCAGGAAAATAATTAAACTTTATACCACCAATATTGGTATATATTATTTCAAAGTTAGAAGCTTTTGTAGATGATAGTATGTCATATATCTTTTTAACTGCATAATAAGATTTACCACTACCTGGGAAGCCAACAACCAAAGAAACCATAAGGCAACCTAAGACCTAATAAAAGCTAATATCTGCTTCACTATAAAGCCAGTTATTAAAAAATTAAATACTATCTTTAAAGCATTTAAAAATCCAAACCAAGAAGCTATTACAAGAGTTTGACTAGCATTAAGTAAACTTGCTGTTACTTTATCTGCAAAAAAATCTACTGATAAAGTTATTAGTCCAAAGAAAAAGCTAAAAAGTGCTATTTTTTGGATTATAGGATTTTTAGCAACAATTCCTAAAAGTTCAAATATGAAAGTTAAAAAATAAAACATCAAGTACCCCTAAATACGATTATAAAGCCCCATAGATAAGCAAATATTACAAAGGTATTTCTTATCATGTCTATATGGGGATTTAATACTGTTGGGTCAAATACATTATAATTTTTACCAAACATAGTAAAAAATATTGGGTCAGGAGCAACACCATAGCCACCAAATCCAAATATATCACTATATGTTGTATATGTATCAGATAGAGTTGTTTCAAATGTAGTGTTAAATGTTGATAGCTCACTATCAATATTCATCATAGTGTCTATACTTTTTGAAGTGACGAAGCTATCTAAATCATCATCTTGTTTTTGTTGTCTATTATCTATTGAAATTAATTTATCTACTGTTTGGGAATTTGGAGCTGTATTTGTAATAATTTCGTTAAGTTGTCCAGTATAATCTATTTGTGCATTTGGGTCTGGTGGTGTACAAATTGCCCTTTGTTCATTAGCTACTGTATCAGATACAATCTCTATACTCTCATCAAATATTGTATTTATATTTGCATTTGCTAATCCAATATCTGTATTACCATCCCATTCATAAGCACCAAAAGTAAAGTTTTGTGTATCTCTTGGTAAGCAAGGATATTTATTTACAAATATTACACTATTTGTATATCCTGCTTCTGATGTTTCTATTAGTGGATTAGAACCAACACCCAAAAGAACATCCCAGCAACTATTTTGATTGGTATCATTACAATATGCTTCTATTAG
>JAYEOQ010000023.1:0-5494 GCA_034723215.1 Campylobacterota bacterium
GCAGCAAAATTAATTGTAAAAGGTTTTAATTCATATGATGCATGTATCCATACAATTGTCCAGTCTTTAAGTGATGAAGATGATGTTTTAGAAGTTTTAGAGAAGCTAATAGGATTACATTTTATAAAATAAAGATTAAGTTAATTTATTAGGCAAAAATAACAAAAAGCAATAATAAGTAATTTTTAGATATACTTAAAGCATGATAGTATATGGAAAACAAACAGTATTTTATATTTTAGAGAATCATCCTAAAATTATAAAGCAGATATTTTTAACAAAAGATATAGATAAGAAACTTTTTAAAAAGTTTATGGATGTTGGGGCTAAGATAGTTCGTCCTGATAATATGAAGGCTCAATCTATGGCAAAGGGTGGAAACCATCAAGGTTTTTTACTCCAAATAGATGAATTTGAATTTGCTGATTTAAAAGAGACTAAAAAAGGTGAATTTATCGTAGTTCTTGATGGACTAAGTGATGTTGGTAATATAGGGGCAATTGTAAGAAGTTGTTACGCTCTTGGTGTTGATAGTGTTGTAGTTTGTGGCTTAAAAAACTTTAATCCTGCACCAGTTATCCGAACAAGCAGTGGTGCGATGTTGGATATGCCAGTTTGTGTTACACATAGTAGTTATGACTTAGCAAATGAACTTAAACAAGTTGGTTTTAGTTTAGTTGGTGCTGATATGGAAGGTTATGAAGTTGCTTCAATAGAGCGACAATCAAACCAAAAAATAGCACTATTTTTAGGTAGTGAATCTGAAGGTTTATCAAATAAACTAAAGAAAAAACTTGACTTAAAAGTATCTATTGGGATGAAAAATAATTTCGATAGTTTAAATGTATCAGTTGCAGCTGGTATTTTAATATACCAATTAAAATAAGAATTAAACTGTAGTGATGATTAAATACCTTTTTGTAGTTTATATCTTTTGTTCAACTATTTTAAATGGTACTATTTTAGAAAATAAAATAGAAAATCTAATAGGTGAAAAAGAGTATAAAATACATCAAAATTTAATAAGTTTGATTTTTAAAAACAAAAGTAAATATATGATAGGTGATGAGATAAACTATTATAATTTATTAAAAGAGTTAAAAGCAAACGGCTTATTAAAGCTTAGATTTAATAAGCCAAAAGATATAGTAATAGAGTTTAAAGCTTTAAATAAAAGTGTAAAAGCATATAAAATTTTAACAGATACAATGAGATCATTGGGTTATAGTTATTTTTTTACAAACTCTTTAAATAAAAATAATGATCAATTAATTTGGAAAATTACATTTAAAACTGAGTTTATGATAGATCCAGTAGTTTTATTAAAAGAGTTAAAGCAAAAGAATTGTAAAGTTTTAGAAGTTGAAAATAGATCTTTTGATTATTGGTATTATGAGATTGATTTTAATAACTCTATTTTAAATAATGCTATAAAATTTGAAAAAGATGAGAGTGTAAAACTTCATAAGCCATTGAAACCATATATGTTAATGGTTGATGATGTTAAGCATTTGAATATTAGAAGTCATAGTTTAAATAGATGGTTTCCAAATATTGTTTTTTTTGATAAAGATTTAAAAATTTTAGAAGTTATCAAAGAAAATATAGTGTACAGAAGGTATAAAATGGATATACCACAAGGTACAAAATATATAAAAATTTCAGATTTGTATAATCTGATAAATATTAAAAGAGGATTGACTATCATAGTAAGATAGTTAAATAAAGGGATAATAAAATGTTTGATGAGATAAAATTTGGAAGAATGGAAAATTTACCTAAGTATGTATTTGCAGAGGTAAATGATTTAAAAATGGCAGAGCGAAGAGCTGGTAATGATGTGATTGATTTTTCAATGGGAAATCCAGATGGAGATACTCCTCACCATATTAGAGAGAAGCTTGTAGAATCAGCTAAAAAAACAAAAACACATGGTTACTCTTCATCTAAAGGTATACCAAAACTTCTTGATGCAATTTCTGGTTGGTACAAAAGAAGATACGATGTTGATTTAGACCCACAAACACAATGTGTGGCAACTATGGGTAGTAAAGAGGGTTATGCACATTTAGCTTATGCTATTACAAATCCAGGTGATGTTGCAGTTGTACCAGACCCAACTTATCCTATACATAACTACGCTTTTATCTTAGCTGGTGGAGTTGTAAAAAACTTTGGTATAGTTTTTGATGAAGATTATAATATTGATGAAGATAGATTTTTTAATGATCTTCAAGAGATATTTGATTCTAGCGAAGAGGGTAAAAGACCTAAATATGTTTTAGTGAACTTCCCACACAATCCATCAACTGCTACAGTTACACCTGAGTTTTATGTAAGACTTGTAAATATGGCTAAAAAAGAGAGATTTTATGTTATCTCTGATATCGCTTATGGTGATATTACATTTGATGGGTATAAAACACCATCTATACTTGAAGCTCCAGGTGCTATTGATATTGCTGTTGAGTCTTTTACGCTTAGTAAGTCATACAATATGGCTGGTTGGAGAGTTGGTTTCTTTGTTGGAAATACAAAACTAATAGGTGCTTTACAAAAAATTAAATCATGGTTAGATTATGGTATGTTTACACCTATTCAAGTTGCTGCTACAGTTGCACTTAATGGTGACCAGAAATGTGTACAAGATATAACAGATAAATATGACCATAGGCAAGATGTACTTTTAGATGCATTTAAAAATGCAGGTTGGGAAATAAAAAGAAACAAAGCTAGTATGTTTGTATGGGCAGCACTTCCAAAGTGTGTTGAATATATGGGATCTTTAGAGTTCTCTAAAAAATTATTAGTTGAAGCTGGTGTTGCAGTTGCACCAGGTATTGGATTTGGTGAGACTGGTGATAACTATGTAAGAATAGCACTAATTGAAAATGATAAAAGAATCAGACAAGCAGCAAGAAATATCAAAAAGTTTTTAAAGAAGTATGAAGAGCCTAAATCAAAAGAGGAAAAATAATGTTAAAAGTTGGAATCATAGGTGTAGGAACAGTTGGAACAAGTGTTTGTCAAATATTAGAGGATAATAAAGATATAATTACTGCTCGTGCTGGGGTTGAGATAGTACCAGTTAGTGGTGTTGTAAGTAATATTAACAAAAAAAGAGATGTTTCTATTAAAATCAGTGATAATGTTGATGATATTTTAAATGATGAATCTATTGATATTGTTGTTGAGCTAATGGGTGGAGTTGAAAAACCTTACGCTGTTGTTAAAAAAGCATTAGAAAGTGGTAAGTCAGTGGTTACTGCAAATAAAGCTTTACTTGCTTATCATAGATATGATTTACAAGAGATAGCTGGTGATACTGCTTTTGAATTTGAAGCGGCTGTTGCTGGTGGTATACCAATTATTAATGCTTTAAGAGATGGTTTAAGTGCAAATCATATTGAATCTATAAAAGGTATTATGAATGGTACTTGTAACTATATGTTAACTGAGATGATTAGCAATGGTGTAGAGTATGAAACTATTTTAAAAGAATCTCAAGAGTTAGGTTATGCAGAAGCTGATCCAACTTTTGATGTAGGTGGTTTTGATGCTGCTCACAAGCTTCTTATTTTAGCATCTATTGCTTATGGTATTGATGCTAAACCTGAAGATATCTTAATAGAGGGTATTTCTGATATTACAAGTGAAGATATAGCTTTTGCTAAAGAGTTTGATTATTCACTAAAATTACTTGGAATTGCTAAGAAAAATGGAAATGAAGTTGAACTTAGAGTTCACCCTGTACTTATACCTAACTCACAAATGATTGCAAAAGTTGATGGTGTTATGAACGGTGTTTCTGTTATTGGTGATAAAGTAGGGGAGACTATGTATTACGGACCAGGTGCTGGTGGTGATGCAACTGCAAGTGCTGTTATTGCAAATATTGTTGATATAGCAAGAAGTGGAAAATCTACACCAATGTTAGGGTTTAAAAAACCTCTTGAAACAGGACTTACACTTGCTTCATCTGATAATATTCAAACAAAATATTATATTAGAATGGAAGTTGAAGATAAAACAGGTGTTTTAGCTAAAGTGGCTACTATTTTAGGTGATAAAAATATCTCTATAAAAACAATGGTACAAAAAGTATCAACAAATAATAAAGCTAACTTATTACTATCTACTCATACTTGTAAAGAGTTAGATATTAAAAAAGCTCTTGAAGAGTTACAAACATCAGGAGTTGTAAGTACTACTCCATCTATGATTAGAATAGAAGAATAAAAACTTAATAGGGGAAACCTATCCCCTATAAATTAAACAATTATTAACTGTAAAAGGAAACTTAAAGTACAGTTAAGGTAAACTTCAGACCTACAAAGCGTGAAATGTGGGAACCCACACTTACACAAAGTTCCAATACCTCATTGCATTGTTAAAAATATTATTTAATAGGAAAAAATTATGGAAAAAATTATAGATATTATAGATTCAATTGCTTATGAAAAGGGACTAAAGATTTCTGAAGTTGAGGAAGCTTTAAAAGAATCATTAATCAAAACTGCACATAAAATGGTAGATGAAACACTTATATATGAAGCAGATATTATTAGAGAAACAAAAGAGTTAAAACTTGCTCAAAAAATTGAAGTAGTAGCTAATGACGATGCTAGACTTACAGGTGAAGTTCAAGCTGAACAAACTGAATGGGAAAAAGAGAAAGGTAGAGAGCCTAGACTTATAAATGCTGAGAACTTTTTACCATTAGATGAGGCAAAAGAGATCGACCCTGATTTAGAGATTGGAGATTTCCTTAGTTATGATTTAGAATTTGAATCAATGGGTAGAAATGCAGCTACTATATTGTTTTCAAATTTAGAGTATAGATTACAAAGACATGTAGAAGATAATATTTTTAATAAATATAATGACCAAGTTGGTGATACAATTTTAACTGTTGTAACATTTATAGATAGTAATGATAACACATTTGTAGAGATTGGTGAAGTAAAAGGTATATTACCAAGAAAAAATAGAATTAAAGGGGAAAGCTTTAAAGTTGGAGATGCTCTTAAAGCAGTTGTAAGACGGGTAAATATTGATCCTAAACAAGGACTAACTGTAGAAATTTCAAGAACAAGTCCAAAGTTCTTAGAGAGTTTATTAACTCTTGAGGTACCAGAGCTTAAAGATGAAAAAATCACTATAGAGAGTAGTGCAAGAATACCAGGAAGTAGAGCTAAAATAGCACTCTCTTCAAATGATGCAAATATTGACCCTATTGGTGCAGTTGTTGGTGTAAAAGGTGTTCGTATAAATGCAGTTAGTGAGCAACTAAGTGGAGAAAATATTGATTGTATTGAATATACACCAATTAAAGAGATGTTTGTAGCAAGAAGTTTAAGCCCTGCTATTGTTAAAAGTGTAAAAATAGAAGAGGGTAAAGGTAAAGATGGTAAAGATAAAGCTATTGTTACTATTGCTGAAGATCAAAAAAGTAGAGCAATTGGTAAAGTTGGTTTAAATATTAGACTAGCTT
>JAYEOQ010000024.1:0-5414 GCA_034723215.1 Campylobacterota bacterium
TTTTATCTTTTACATCAATAAAATTTTCAACTTTTTCATTGAAATTTCTTTTTTGAATATTAGTTAAGAAATCCATAGCTAAGTGTACATTTGTACCATTTTCACCATCAATACCAGGATATTTACCTTTTGTAGCACCAATACCTATAAATACAGAGTCATAATAATTTTCAAGTTCACTAAAAGATTTATCTTTACCAATTTCACAATTTGTATGTAGAGTCATACCTGCTTCACATAACCAGTCAATTCTTCTTTGAACTCTTTGTTTTTCAAGTTTAAATCCAGGGATTCCGTATGTTAAAAGTCCACCAGCTTTGTTGGCTCTTTCATACATCTCTACATCAACACCCTCTCGAAGTAAAAATGTAGCTACACTTATTCCAGCAGGACCAGAACCTACAATAGCCACTTTTTTACCTATTTTATTTTTTGAGAATTTTGGTTTTAATCCATTGTCAAAACCTGTTTCACTAATATGAGTTTCTACTGAACCTATTGTAATAGCACCATGAGTATCATTTAAAGTACAATCACCCTCACAAAGTACATCTTGTGGACAAATTCTTCCAAGAATCTCTGGAAAAGGAGATGTTTCATTTGAAATATTAAAAGCTAACTCAAGATCATTATCTGCAGTTTGTTTTAACCAAGCTGGAATAATATTATGTAAAGGACATTTATTATGACAATATGGATCACCACAACCTATACATCTGTCTGATTGTTCACTAGCTTTATTCTTATCAAATACAGTATAAACTTCATCAAAATCTTTTATTCTCTCCATAACCCCTCTTTTTACAGGGTTGGCTCTATCTATTTTTGTAAAATTTAACATTCTTTTAATCTCCCTCATCTGGGTTAAGTGGTAACACTTTCATATCTTTTGGTTTTACCATCCAGAAATTTCTAATCTCTGATCTAAAATGATCTAATATATTTTGTGCTTTATCAGACTGTGTATGTGAAACATAATCTTTTAATAGGTTCTTTAAATATATCCTTTCTAACTCAGTATCATCTGTATCAATTCTAAGTGCTTCAATTAACTCTTGATTCATATTATCAATAAATTCTCTTTTATCATCATAAACAAAAGATAATCCACCAGTCATACCAGCACCGAAGTTTATACCAGTTTTACCAAGAATTACAACAATACCACCAGTCATATACTCACAAGGTGAATCACCAGTACCCTCTACAACTGCAATAGTTCCAGAGTTTCTTACAGCAAATCGCTCCCCTACTGTAGCTCTAACATAAAGCTTACCGCCAGTTGCTCCATATAGACATGTATTACCAGCACCAGCATAAGCACTACCTTGTAAAAGTGGCTTAACAACAATCTTACCGCCACTCATACCTTTTCCTACATAATCATTTGCAACACCGTTAAGGTTTATAGTGATACCCTTACTTAAAAAAGTACCAAATGATTGACCAGCTACACCATTTAAGTTAAATGTAATAGTATCTTCGGGAAGTCCTGTATCACCATATCTTTTTGCTATTTCACCAGAAGATAAAGTACCAAAACTTCTATTTAAGTTTGATATTTGGGCATCTATAACTACAGGTTTTGAAGGATCTTCAATAGCTGGCATAATCTCTTTAAGTAATCTATGTGAATTTTCATTTTTATCATAAGGGTGATTAAACTCTTGCTGACAAGTATCAATACCATCAATTTTTCTTAATATATTTTGGAAGTCAAATTTTTGAGCAAACTCATCATCAAGTACTTTAAGTAGATCACTTCTTCCAACAATATCTTCTATTCTTGTGTAACCAAGAGTAGCCAATATCTCTCTAACATCTTGTGCTAAAAATTCAAAATATGATATAAGTCTCTCAACAGTTCCAGAGAATTTCTCTCTTAAATCAGCATCTTGAGTTGCTACACCAACACTACATTTATTTGTATGACAAATTCTAAGTATTTTACAACCTAAAAGTGTAAGAACAGAAGTACCAAATGCATAAGATTCAGCACCTAACATAGCTGCTTTTATTACATCAATACCAGTTTTTAATCCACCATCTGTTTGAAGATGAACCATACCTCTTAAATGATTTGCTTTTAATGAATTATGAGCTTCACTAAGCCCTAATTCCCAAGCATTTCCTGTATGTTTTATTGATGTAAGAGGAGCGGCTCCTGTTCCACCATCGGCACCAGAGATAATAATCTTATCTGCATAAGCTTTTGCAACACCAGAAGCGATAGTTCCAACACCAACTGTAGATACAAGTTTAACTGCAATTTTTGCAGTTGGATTTATCTGTTTAAGGTCAAAAATAAGTTGTGCTAAATCCTCAATAGAATAGATATCATGATGAGGAGGTGGTGAGATAAGTGTAACTCCAGGAGTCGTATGTCTAAGCGTTGCAATCATTGGTGTAACTTTAGCTCCAGGAAGCTGTCCACCCTCACCAGGTTTTGCACCTTGTGCAAGTTTAATTTGTAACTCTTCACAGTTTACTAAATATCCAGGAGTAACCCCAAATCTACCAGATGCAACTTGCTTAATTTTTGAGTTTTTAAGTGTATCAAATCTAGCAGGGTCTTCTCCACCCTCACCTGAGTTTGATTGAGCACCAATTGTATTCATGGCAACTGCTATCGCTTCGTGTGCTTCAACAGAGATAGAACCACAACTCATAGCAGCTGCTGCAAATCTTTTAAATATCTCATCTTTTGATTCAACATCATCAACACTTATAGAATCTTTATCACTATTAAACTCAAAGAAATCTCTAATAAACTTTTTATCTCTACCTTCAATTAAACCTTTAAGACCCTCAAAGTCACTAATCGATTCTTTCTCTGTAGCATTTTTATTATGCATCGCTTTTGTAATAGCAGGACCATAATCATGATACTCAGAACCATCAAGATACTTATAAAATCCACCCATCTCTAATGGGAACATCGATTTATCGTTGTAGTAAGCATCAAAATGTGAGGCTTCTATTCTTTTTTCAATATCTTCATAACCTAAACCATTTAAGTCACTGTTTGCATGAGTAAAACACTCTTCACAAATCTCGTCACTTAATCCAATGATATCAAATAGTGATGAGTTTCTGTACGATGCCATAGTAGCAATACCCATTTTTGACATAATTTTAAGTAGTCCAGCACCCATAGCTTTTGTACTATTTTTAAGTTTTTGCTGTAATGTATTTGATGAGATATTTTTTCTTTCATAAAATGAAACAATTGAAGCATACATCATATATGGATAAATTACTGTTGCACCAAATGCAAATAATACAGCTGCACTATGTGGATCGTAAATCTCAGAAGTAACAGCAACAATAGAAACTTTTTTTGCAATATTATCTTTTACTAATTGATGATTTACATACCCTATAGCCAATGCTGCTGGTATAATTTTTGAAGAGTTATTTATAGCTCTATCATCTAAAATTACAATACTTACATTTTCGTTTTCTATTGCATTTTTAACATCTGCATATAATGAGTTAAGTGCTTCTTTTAAATTCGATTCAAATGCTGTACTAAATGATTTATTTATAAAGTCTTCATCATATCTAGGAGAGTTTTTATCCCCAAAACTTAACATAACATCAAATTTTTCTTTCATTAAAATAGGAGATGCAGCTTTTAATCTTTTTGAATTGTGTTCATTCTCTTCAAGTATATTATATGTATGTCCTATACCTGTATTTAAACTCATCACAATTTTCTCTCTATATGGGTCAATAGGGGGATTTGTAACTTGTGCAAATTTTTGTCTAAAGAAATCTGTAAAATTTCTATGCTTTGTAGAGAAACATGCAAGTGGAGTATCATCACCCATAGAACCTGTTGGCTCTTTAGCTTCATCTGCCATAGGGATTATCATTTGATCTAATGCTTCATAAGTTATATTTGCATATTTCTGTCTAGAAGTAATATCATCAAACTTATAATCACTTAAATCAACAAATGTATCCTCAACATATTCTTGAAGATATTGCATATTTGAAGTAAGCCATTTTTCATAATTTTGAGAAGATTTTAAATAATCATTAATATCACCATTTTTAAGAATTGTACCTGATTTCATATCGATACCAATCATCTCTCCACTTTGTAGTCTACCTCTATCTACTATATCCTCTTCTGGGAAAATAACTGTACCATATTCACTAGTGATAAAAAGTCTATCATCTTTAGTTTTAAAATATTTAGATGGTCTTAAACCATTTCGGTCAATTAAACAACCAATATGTCTACCATCAGTTAAACTAACAGCTGCTGGACCATCCCAAGCTTCAAATCTAATTGCACAATACTCGTAAAATGCTCTTAGTTCACTATCCATATATGGTGCATTTTGCCAAGGAGCAGGAACTAAACATCTAGCAGCTTTAAAGAAATCAAGTCCATTTATAATTAAAAATTCAAACATATTATCTAAAGATGCACTATCACTTCCATCTAATTGTAATAATGGGAAAATTCTATCCAACTCCTCTTGAGTAAAGATTTCAGATTTAATAGCCTGCATCTTTATCTCTACATTAAATCTATTTGCTTCAATAGAGTTTATCTCACCATTATGTGCTACACCTCTAAAAGGTTGGGCTAGTCTCCACTGTGGAAGTGTGTTAGTTGAGAATCTTTGATGAAAAAGTGCAAATGATATTTTAAACTCTTCATCCTGTAAATCTTTGTAAAATTGCTTAATAGTTGTAGGCATAACAAG
This sequence comes from Campylobacterota bacterium, assembly GCA_034723215.1. Classification (GTDB taxonomy): domain Bacteria; phylum Campylobacterota; class Campylobacteria; order Campylobacterales; family Arcobacteraceae; genus JAIOSF01. The sequence continues at coordinate 4,725 of JAYEOQ010000024.1, forward strand.
CCCTTTATAAGCAATTACTTTTGAAGAAAATGTAGGAATATAAAAATCTTTCTCTCCACTTAAAGCATGTTCTGCCTCTTTTCTTGCAAGGTATAACATAGCATCAAATCTTTTTGAAGATACAAGTGTATTTGGCACCACAAAAACTTGAACAATATTTGGTAAAATACTTAAAGCTTGTTTACCTAAAGCATCAGTATCAACAGGTACTTCTCTTGATAATAAAATTTTTAAATCATTTTTTTCACAATATTGCTTAAATGTATCTAGTTGCTTATCTGATGTACTAAAAACCATTGCAATTGCATATTGTTTTGGTAAATCAACACCATTTTGAAGTGCTACTTTTCGCATAAACTGGTCTGGTATAGATAGTAGTAATCCACTACCATCTCCACTTTTACCATCTGCACCTACTGCACCTCTATGCATCATTCTTTCTAAAGATGTTATAGCATCCTCTAAATTTTGATGTGTCTGTTTATTTTTTAAGTTAGCGAGTAAACCAAACCCACAGTTGTCTTTAAAAGAAGTTAATTTATCTAAGTTACAACCCATTATATTCCTTCGTATAATACATTTATCGTTCAATTAGTTAAAATAAGAACGAGTTCATTAAAACTCATAGCTCTCACAAAGGTTAATAATAAACAAGTTTTTTTCCTTTCTGGATATTTATACCAGCACAAT
>JAYEOQ010000025.1:0-23023 GCA_034723215.1 Campylobacterota bacterium
CATGATGCAACATATTTAAATAAAATTTATGATAATTATATAAAATTTGCTCAACCAAATTTAAATCAAAAGGTATATTTTTTTATAGATGAGATACAAATATTTCAAAATTGGGAAGTTTTTGTAAAATCAAAATATGAAAATAGTAATATAAAATTTATAATTACAGGTTCAAACTCATCACTTTTAACATCGAATTATGCAACTGTTTTAACAGGCAGAGTTTTAAAATTAGAAATTTATAGTTTTAGTTTTACAGAATTTTTAAACTATAAAAAGATTAAATATTCTACACAATTAGAAAAAATATCAAATAAAATAGAGATACAAAGAGCGATAGATGAATATCTTAAATGGGGTGGATATTTTTCTGTTATATCAGCACCTACAGATATGGTAAAAAAGGAACATTTAAAAAATATAGCAGAAGATATAATATTAAAAGATATTGTACCAAGATATAAAATAAAAAATAGCCAAGAGATAAATGATTTGTTTTATTATGTTGTATCAAATGCAACTACAATTTTAAACTATACTTCACTTGGTAAAAAACTAAATATTGATTCTAAAATGGTAAAAGAGTATATAAATTATTTTGAAGATAATTTTTTAATAACTACTATACCTATGTATCATACAAAATTAACAGCACAAATAAAATCAGCTAAAAAATTATATTTAAGTGATAATGGTTTTTTAAATTTAGGGATTAATAGAACAAAAAATATAGGTATATCACTAGAAAATTTAGTATTTAATATCTTACATCAAAAAGATGATAAAGTTACTTATATGAAAGATAAATATGAAGTTGATTTTTATAGTAATAATATACTTTATCAAGTCTCTTATGATATAGATGATGAAAAAACAAAAAAAAGAGAACTAAATAGTTTTAAATACTTTAAAAAAGAAAATTATAAGTGTAGACTTATAACTTATGATTTAAATGATACTATAGAAGATATTGAAATAGTTAGTTTAGATGAGTTTTTATTAAATAATAATGAAGAGAATTAAAATGGCAAAAAAACAATAAACATACCTTTAGGTTCTCAACATATATCACTACTAGAGCCTGTTAGGTTTAAATTTGAGTGTGAAAATGAGAAGATTATAGGTGTTGATAGTGATGTTTGTTTTGTACATAGGGGTATTGAGAGAGCTTGTGTAACAAAGTTTAAGTATGATTTTCTATAGGTTGTGTGGTTGCTAGGGTTTGTGGACTTTGTGCTATTACTCATACTTTGACATATACAATGGCAGTTGAGAATATACTTGAAGGGGAAGTTAGTTTAAAAGTTAAGTATTTAAGAATATTGCTTGTATACTTGCTTTTATGGAGGTGTTTAAAGGTTCTAACTATGCAGATGCACCAGCTATTTTGGCATCTTTTGATCCTTGTTTATCGTCTACAGCAAAGTAGGGGTATAATATGAAAGTATCAATTAAAAAAGCATTTAACAATAGGTATAAAAGAGCAGAAAATTAATGATAATTGGGTTAAGATAGAAAAACTAAAAAAAGATTTACTATAGTATATTAAACACAAAATTATCACATTTTAGTTTTATAATAATAGAAAGTTACACATAGGAGTATCCCATGCAACATCTAATTGGTCAAAACTGGCATAGTTTAGAAAATGATAAAATTGTTGAACTATTTGAAAGTGATATTATTGATGGATTATCCCCCCTTAGTATAAAACATCGTGAAGAGTCTTTTGGTAAAAATATTTTAGAAGAGAAAAAACAAACTAGTAAATTAAAAAAGTTTTTTATCCAATTTCACAATGCTTTGATATATATTCTTTTAGGTGCATCAATTATCACTGGTTTTTTAGGTGAGTGGGTAGATAGTGGAGTTATTTTTGCTGTAGTTATTATCAATGTGATTATAGGGTATATTCAAGAGATAAAAGCTCAAGAAGCTATAGAATCACTAAAACATATGATGACAACTGAAGCAGTTGTTATAAGGGATGGGAAAAAGATTAAAATATCTTCAATAGACTTAGTTCCAGGAGATATAGTTTTACTTGAGTCTGGTTCAAAAATTCCTGCTGATTTAAAATTAGTAGAAGCTATAAATTTAAAAGTTGATGAATCTATGCTTACAGGTGAATCACTTCCTGTTTTAAAAAACATATCTTTACATGAAGAGGAGTTGATATTAAATGATAGAAAAAATATGGCTTACTCTGGTACATTTGTAACTTATGGAAGAGCAAAAGGTATAGTTGTAGCAACTTCAAAATATACAGAGTTGGGTAAAATAGCTAATCTACTTGATTCAACTACCGCAATGGATACACCACTAACCAAAAAAATATCATCATTTAGCAAAATTTTATTATATGTGATATTGATACTTTCAGCATTTACATTTATTATTGGGATGTTAAGAGATAATAGTGCTGTTGAAACATTTATGGCTTCAGTTGCACTTGCAGTTGGTGCAATTCCTGAAGGTTTACCTGCTGCTGTTACTATCACTCTTGCTATTGGTGTTAGCCGTATGGCAAAGAAAAATGCAATTATACGAAAACTCCCAGCTGTTGAAACGCTAGGTAGTGTTACAACTATATGTTCAGATAAAACAGGTACTTTAACACAAAATAAGATGTCAGTTATAAATATTTTTTGTTCAAATATATCATATAGTATAACTGGAAATGGATATGAACCAAAAGGTGATTTCTTTGTAGATGAAAAAGTTATAGAACCAATCAATGAAAACCTACAAGAGATATTAAGAATAGGGTATCTATGTAATGAATCATATTTAGTAAATAAAGATGGAAATTTTAGTATAAATGGTGACCCTACCGAGGGTGCTTTGATTGTAAGTGCTATAAAAGGTGGGATTGATGAGTATATGTTAAATACAACATATCCAAGAGTTGATATTTTACCTTTTGAATCAGATAGACAATATATGGGAACAATAAATAGAGATAGTGTAAATGATGAGAATATATTATATTTAAAAGGTTCTATAGAAAAGATATTACAGATATGTGACTTTCAAACTATTAAGGATAAAACAGTATCTATAGATAAAGAGACTATTCTAAAACATGTGGAAGAGTATGCATCAAAAGGTTTAAGAGTTCTAGCTATTGCAAAGAAAGTTATAGATACTGATAAAATAAGAGATGAGTTATTACAAGATGAGTTTATATTTGTAGGTCTTCAAGCTATGATGGATCCCCCTAAAACTGAAGCTATTGAAGCTGTTAAAGAGTCTATTGAAGCTGGTATAAATATTATTATGATTACTGGAGATCATGCTTTGACTGCTTTTTCAATAGCAAAAATGATGTATATTGTAGATAGTGATGCCTCTTTTGAAGATACAGTTATGACAGGTGCAAATCTGATTAAATTATCTGATGAACAACTTATAGAAAAAGTAAAAACTATAAAAGTATTTGCAAGAGTTGAACCAGAGCAAAAACTAAGAATAGTAGATGCACTTCAGATAAGAGGAGAGATAGTAGCTATGACAGGTGATGGGGTAAATGACGCACCAGCACTTAAACAAGCAGATATAGGTATCGCTATGGGATATGGTGGAACAGAGGTTGCAAAAGAGGCTTCTGATATGATTTTGAGTGATGATAACTTTAGTTCTATTGCTCATGCAGTAAAAGAGGGTAGAATAGTTTTTGATAATTTGATTAAATTTATCACTTGGACATTACCTACAAATTTAGGTGAAGGGATGGTTATACTTGTAGCTATTATGTTAGGATTAACATTACCTATTTTACCAATACAAATTTTATGGATAAATATGTCAACAGCTATTTTACTTGGTCTTATGCTTGTATTTGAGGTTGGTGAAGATAATATTATGAAAAGGGAACCCCGAGACCCTAAAGAGCCAATATTGACAAAACATATTGTTATACAGATGTTGATTGTAGGTTTTTATATGTTGATTGTATCTTATGGTATGTTTAATTATGCTATCTCAAACGGTCATAGTATAGAGTATGCAAGAACAGTTGCTGTAAATATATTTGTTTTTGTAGAGTTGTTCTATCTATTTAGTTGTAAAGAGTTACAAAGTTCAATATTTAAAATAAATATATTAAATAATAAATTTTTACTTTTAGGTGTAGCACTAATGATATTTTTTCAAATCACATTTACCCATGCCCCATTTATGAATATATTATTTAAAAGTGAAGCTTTAGATATTCAAACTTGGTTGCAGATTATTGTTATCTCATCTTTTGTTATTTTTATTATTGAGATAAAAAGATTTATTGATAGTAAATTTATCTAGTATTTATTTTGTAAAGGATAAAATTTTTAATGTTTAAAATTAAAGAGTTTATATCAAAACCAGAGGGTAAAATATTTCTAGCAGGGGTGTTGTTACTTATTGTTTATATATTAAATATTATAAATTTATACCTATTTTCAGTTAAAGATGCAAATAATTTAGTAGGGATGACAGTAGCAAATTTTCTTTTTGGAAGAGCCGCTGGAATATCTTATGGTTATACTGCAGAGTTTAATGACTTGGCTATTGTGTTGATGAATATGGCTGTTGAATTTATAATGGTTATGATTATCTATCCTCTGTTTGTATTAAGTTGGAATAGTTCAGTAGATATAAAATTTTTAAAAGATATGAGTGAAAATATTGAAACTCAAAGGGTAAAATATAAAGAATTTTTTCAAAAATATGGAAAATATGGGTTGTTTATATTTGTTTGGTTCCCTTTTTGGATGACTGGTCCTGTTGTTGGTTCTATTATTGGATATTTAATTGGGATTAGACACTACACCACTATGCTAATTGTACTTATGGGTACATCATTAGCTATAGTTGTATGGACATATTTTTTAAGAGAACTCATTGGTATACTTAACCAAGCTAGCTCTTATGCTACTTATATATTATTGGCTTTATTTATAGTTGTAGCAATTGTTTTAAAGTTTAGAAAAAAGAATACACCAAACTAAATTATTATTTTATTATCACTTTGGTACATAAACCAAAATATCTGATCTAGATTCTTTCATTAAATATGAAGCTGTAGAACCAAATAGAAATGATTTTATATTTTTTGTTCCATGTGATCCAACTATCACTAAATCATTTTTATTCTCTTTTAAAAGTGTGTTTATGTCATTGTTTATATCTGTTTTAGATTCAATAATCTCACCTTTAGAGATATTAATTCTCTCTTCAAAAACTTCTAAATTTCTCCTTGCATAAGCTCTTATTTTTAGATTTATTAACTCCTCATCTTCTACAGAGATATTATAAAAATCTACTATTAAACTTTCACCTTCTGGTGCAAAATTACTGAAATCTATATTAAGATTTTCAGTTCTCTCATAAAGATATACTGTATTTATATACTCCTTATTAAAAATATTTTTTGAAAATAAGATACTTTTTTCTGAAAATTCAGATAAATCTGTAGGTGCTAATATATTTCTATACTCACCCTCAACACGATTTTTTACTACAAGAACTGGAAGATGGGACTCTTGCGTAACCCATAGTGCGGTAGTCCCAAACTCTTTTATCGATAGGTCATCTTTACTATGTGCCCCTAAAACAATCATTTGTGCATTTTGGTGTTTTGATTCATATATAATCTCATCAGCAATATCACCCTGGATTACAAATATTGAATAGTCTACATCTGACCCATTGTCTATTTTTTGAATTCTATCATCTATATCTCTTTTTATTTGATTTAAATCTACAGATTTACCACTTTTTCCAAAATAATCTGGTTTATCAAATAATGGAGACTCTATAATATGAAGAACTACCACTCTTGAGTTACAACCTTTAGCTAACAAAAATCCTCTCCTTAAAACTTCATCAGATATTTTAGAATTGTCAATTGCAATTAAAATTTTATTTAAATCTCTCATTTTATATCCTTGTATAATTTATATATTAAAATATTATAGAAATTATGTGTCAAAGTTGTGTTAGATTTTTAGTTTAAATTTTATCTTTTGAAAAGTTTTAGTTACCAAATATGTATGCTAAATATCTGGTAACTAATATAGTAATTTTAAACTTTAGGATGATATTAAATTAAAGTAGGAAAATATTAAACTTTATATCAAGCACACAAGTAAGTTATTAGCTTACATAATGGAATAGTAGAATAAGATAGTGGTAAAACTGTGTTGTAAATGTAGAAGATGAAATTTGGCATAACTTTTGATGAAAAATTTATAACAGTAATATAATCTCCTCTTTTGTAAAGACTACTTAAATTGATTTTCTTAAACACAATTTAACCACATATTAATAATATAGTGTATAATAAAATAAATTTATTATTAGGAGTTGTATTGTGTTATTAGCAATATATTTTTTTATAGCTATTGGTGTCTCTTTTTTATGTTCTATTCTTGAATCTGTACTTCTATCATTAACCCCTGCATATATAGAGGTTGTAAAAGAGAAAAATCCTAAGACGGGTAAACTTCTTGAAACTCAAAAAAATGATATTGATAAATCTATTGGGGCTATTCTTACTCTAAATACTTTCGCACATACTTTGGGTGCTGCTGGAGTTGGGGCTCAAGCTGCTTTAATATTTGGGAATGAGTATATGTTTTATATCTCAGCTGTTCTTACTATTTTAATATTAATATTTTCAGAAATTATTCCAAAAACAATTGGAGCATACTATTGGAAAGAGTTAAGCGGTATAAGTGCTAGAATAATTCAGTTTTTGGTATTTATAACTTATCCTCTTCTAGTTTTTATGAAAAAAATCACAAATCTAATTACCACAAATAAAAATATTTTAAATAAAATAACAAAAGAGGAGATAGAAGCAACTATTGCTATGGGTGAAGATGCCGGAGTTTTAAAAGAGAAAGATTCAAATATTATTGAAAATATTTTTGAACTAGATACTATAAGAGTAAAAGATATATATACACCTAGAAGTGTTTTATTTACTATTACTAAAGAAGATTTATTAAACAACCTAAAAAAGGATTCAAATTTAACTATTGATATGGCTAAAATGAAAGAGTATTCTAGAGTACCAATTTGTGGAGAGAATATTGATGATATAAAAGGTGTAGTTTTTGCTAAAGAATTTTTTTATGAATATATAAACAATGAACTAAAAAATAAAAAGGATATAATAAAACCAATATTTGAAATCAATGAAAATATCCCTGTATCAAAACTTATAGATCTATTTTTATCAAAAAAAGAACATATGTTTTTAGTGATTGATAATTATGGACAAACACAAGGTGTAGTTACCCTTGAAGATGCACTAGAAACAATTTTAGGTACAGAAATAGTTGATGAGCTTGACAATACTATTGATATGAGAGAGTTAGCAAAAAATAGAAGGAATTTTATAAAAATCAAATAGTTGTCAGATAAAACAACAAAAACTTAAATCGGTATCTCAAGTGCTTTAAACTCAAATTTATCATCCCCATACACCATCAAGATTGTTGCTACAGTGTGGGCAGGTACCATTTTCATCTAAATCATTGATAACATACTGTCCAATATTTCCTCGTCTGTCAATCACCCTTTTTTTACAACTTGGACAATAGGTTGATTCATAATCTTCATCATCAATATTTCCTACATATAGATATTTCAACCCCTCCTCTTGACCTATTTTATAAGCTCTGCGAAGTGTTGATCCAGGAGTCCTAGAAACATCCAGCATCTTATAAGTAGGATGAAATGCTGAGAGATGCCACGGTATAGATGGGTCAAGATCTGCTATAAATTTTGCGATAGAGCGAATCTCCTCATCAGAGTCATTTTTACCGGGAATTAACAAAGTGGTTATCTCTATCCATATCCCTTTTCCATGAGCATATCTAACTGCATCAAGCACAGGTTTTAATCTAGCACCGCAAATCTCTTTGTAAAATTCATTATTAAAAGATTTAATATCTATATTCATCCCATCAATATACGGTTCAAGCAGGTCTATCGCTTTTCGTGTTTCAAATCCGCTGGTAACATAGATATTTTTCAATCCTTTCTCATGGGCAAGTTTTGCTGTATCATAAGTGTACTCAAAAAATACAATTGGTTCATTATAGGTATAAGCAACTGATTGGCATCCATGTTCAATAGCTAGTTCAACTATTTGTTCAGGTGGAAGTTCCTCCCCTGCAATTTGATCTCCATGCTCTTTTGGATACTGAGAAATATCGTAGTTCTGACAAAACTTACATGAGAAGTTACACCCTACGGTTCCTACTGAAAATGCGGTGCTTTTTGGTAAAAAATGAAACATTGGTTTTTTCTCAACAGGATCTATATTTACAGCAGCCGCAACTCCATATACAAGTAGTTTAAGTTCACCATCTATAACTTTTCTTACACCACAAATACCATACTCCCCCTCATCAAGTTTACAAGCTTGTGCACACGCTTGACACAAAATCTTACCGGAGTTTAGTTTTTTACTTAACCATGCTGTCTGTTCCATCTTTTCCCCCTTATTATTTAGAATAAATATTTTTTATAAACGCTTTGAGAAATACTCTACCATATTTTCTACCGTATTGACTTTAGCGTAGTCAACCTCTGGAACTTCAATACCACTCTTTTCATACATAGCAGTTAGAATATTTAAAAAATCAAATGAATCAATCTCCAAAGAGCGTTGTATATTTTGGGTTAAAACTATCTCACTCTCCTCAACCTCAGGTGCAACCTCTAAAATCTGTTCAATAATTATACGCTTTAATTCCTCTTTTCTCATACTAACTCCTTTGGATTTTGTAAAAATTTATTTAATTTATCTAAAAACTGTGCTCCTATGCGACCATCAGTAGCACGGTGATCACCTGCTAATGTTGCTTTCATAACTTTTCTAACTGTTAGTGTATCATCCATAGCCCAAGGTGAATCAATAATAGCTCCAAGCCCTATGACACAAAGTTGAGGAGGATAGATAACCCCATAAACAGATTCAACTCCCAAATCACCAAGATTTGTGATAGTGACGGTCTGTTTAGTCATCTCTGTAGAGCGAAGTTTACCACCTCTGGTTCTTGATATTAAGTCACCCAAAGAGTTCATAGTTTCATCAAGATTTAAAGTCTGGGCATCAAGAATTGCAGGGGTGATCAATCCACCTTTTCTTAAGGCTATAGCGATCCCCGGATGAATCTCTTTGCTTATTTGATGTGAATCATTTTGCCAAAAACCATTAAGCTGTGGTACCTCTTTTAATGCTAAAACAACAGCACGGATAAGCATAGCAACCGGCAAGATTCTTGTTTTTATGCTACGCTGTTTATTTAACTTTTCCAAGTATTCTAATGCTGGTGTCATATTGATAGATGTAGATAGATAATAGTGTGGAATCTCGGCATTAGATCGACTCATCGCAGCTGCAATTGCTTGACGCATCCCATCTTTTGCTTGTGCTTTTTCTTCGGTTTTTTTTGGAACTTCTGTTTTCTCTGTCTCAAGAGATTCTATTTGACTTAACTGTATCACACCATCTTTATTTGGAGTAATTTTAGTTAAATCTATACCTAATTCATCTGCTCTTTTTTTTGCAGCAGGTGAAATTTTGATACGCTCCTCTTGAATTATATTTTCATCTTCTATCTCTACTTTTACAGCTTCCTCTTTTATCTCTTTAGTCTCTTCTTTAATAGAACTTACAGAACCAATTATCGCTAAAGGTGTACCAACTTTACATTCAGTCTCCTCTTGGACTAAAAGTTTTTCAACAATACCATCTTCAAAAACCTCTATCTCTATAACACCCTTACTTGTTTCAATCTCAGCTATTATTTGACCTTTTGAAACACTATCACCCTCTTTAACCAACCACTCCATTAAAATAGCTGATTCCATATCTGCACCAAGACTTGGCATTAAAAACTGGCTCATAATATACCCATCACTTTTTTACTCATATTAACTATTTTATCAACTTGTACTATTGCCTCATCTTCAAGATGTTTAGCATAAGGAAGCGGTACCTCTTTCGTACATACTCTCCCCATAGGTGCATCTAATTCATAAAATACCTGTTCATTTATACGCGCCATAATCTCAGCAGAGATACTCCCTGATCTCCATCCATCATCTACTATTAAAACTTTATGAGTTTTTTTAATAGATTTCATAATAGTTTCATCATCCAAAGGACGAAGTGAACGCAAATCTATCACCTCTGCATCTATACCATCTTTTGCTAAAGATTCAGAAGCTTCAAGTGCTTTAAATAGGTTTAACCCATAAGTTAAAATAGTTATATCTTTGCCAGTTTTATGTATCAAAGCTTTTCCAATAGGTAGTGGGGTAGCATCAGTATCAAGTAAGCCTTTAGAGTTATAAAGAAGTGAGTTTTCAAAAATCAATACCGGATCTGGATCATCTAAAGCTAAACCAACCATATCATAAGCATCTTGAACAGTTGCAGGGGTAAGAACTTTTAACCCCGGAATATGGGTAAACCACCCCTCTAAAGAGTGTGAGTGTTGAGCTCCTAGTTGTTTACCTCCGCCTGTAGCCATACGGATAACTAAAGGAACATTGAACTGACCGCCTGACATATGAAGTAAAGTTGCTGCATTGTTCATAATTTGATCAAGGGCTAAAAGGCTGAAATTTACAGTCATTATCTCCACAATTGGACGCATACCATTTATACTTGCACCGATTCCTGCCCCTGTAAAAGCTGATTCACTAAGTGGAGTATCAATGATTCTATCTACCCCAAACTCCTCTTGAAGTCCCATAGTTACAGCAAAACAGCCGCCATATTGACCAACATCTTCCCCCATTAGAAAAACTCGTTCATCCTCAATCATCGCTTTACGAACAGCTTCACGAATAGCTTCACGATAAGTGGTAGTATTATCCATTTTGCCCTCCTGTATAAACAAATTTTTCCAAATCTTCTATAGGTTCTAGTGTTCCATTTTGAGCAAATTCAACTGCTTCATCTATAGTTATTTTTATACTATCTTCGATCTCTGCCACATCTATATCAGACCATAAACCCATCTCTTTTAATTTGTTTTCAAATAATATAAGAGGATCTTTTTTCTTCCATTGCTCAACTTCCTCTTTTTGACGATATAATTCAGCATCAAACATAGAGTGAGCACGAAAACGGTAAGTTAAACACTCTAAAAATATTGGTTTGCCATTTTCACGAATATCCTCTACAGCTCTTAGTGTAGCTTTGGCTACATCTACTACATCCATCCCATCTATTCGTTTAGAATGAATCTTATATGATTGGGCTTTTTTATAAATTTCTGTTTGGGACTGGGTTAAGTGCAAAGCTGTTCCCATAGCGTAAGAGTTATTTTCACAAACAAAAAGAATCGGCAGGTTCCATAAAGAGGCTAGATTTAATGATTCGTGAAACTCACCCTCTGCAACTGCCCCGTCCCCAAAGATACACACTGTAACTCTATTTCGTTTCATCATCTTATCTGCCATTGCCATCCCAACTGCCAAAGGTAAATGACCTCCAACAATAGCACTGCCACCATAAAAGTTGGTTTTTGCATCAAAAAGGTGCATAGAACCACCTCTACCTCTTGAACACCCTTCAACTTTGCCAAACATCTCAGCCATAATAGAGTTTGGACTAACTCCTCGTGCTATTGCATGACCATGCTCACGATAGGTTGCTAAAACTGAATCATCTTCATCAAGTGCATTCATAACACCAACAGCTATAGCTTCTTCACCTATATATAGATGCATAAAACCACCAATTTGTTGATTTGAGTAAAGCTCTACACACCTCTCCTCAAATCGCCTTATTAAAAGCATCTGTGAATAAAACTCTTTTGCCTGTGATAAGTCAAGTTCCATAAAATCTCCTTTAATCCTCTAGTGTTGAGATATCACCCTGTGGCAACCCCATCTCTCTTGCTTTTAGCAGTCTTCTCATTATCTTTCCGCTTCTGGTCTTTGGCAAGTTCTCTTGAAACTCTATCTCTTTAGGGGCAACTGCAACACCCAGTTTTTTACGCCCAAAACCAATCAACTCACGCTTTAACTCATCTGTAGGTTCATATCCAGATTTTAACGATACAAAAGCTTTAACTAACTGACCTATCATCTCATCTGGCTTACCAATGACACCAGCTTCTGCAATAGCTGGATGCTCCATAAGGGTACTCTCAACTTCAAATGGACCTACCATATGACCAGATGTTTTAATAATATCATCGGCACGACCGACAAACCAAAAGTACCCATCTTCATCTTTATAAGCTAAATCACCAGATATATACCAATCCCCGATAAAACATTTGTCATATTTTTCTTGAGCGTGTAGATATGTAAGAAACAGAGATGGAAAATCAACTTTGATAGCCAACTCCCCCTCTTTGTTTGCTTGAGTAATATGTGAAATAGTTCCATCACTGTTTTTTTGAACTATTGATGCTTCTATCCCAGGTAGTGGTCTCCCCATAGAACCTGGTCGGATAGTTTGCGAAATTAGGTTTGCTATCATAATCCCACCTGTTTCTGTTTGCCACCAGTTATCATGAATAGGTAAATTTAATCTCTCTTTTCCCCAAATTACAGCTTCAGGATTTAGAGGTTCACCCACACTTTGAATCAATCTTAAAGCAGATAAATCATACTCTTTTGTTGGTTCATTATCAATTCTCATAAGACGGCGAATTGCTGTAGGTGCTGTATACCAAACACTTACTTTTTCATCTTGAAGTATTTTATACCACCTATTAGCATCAAACTCACCCTCATCAACAATATTTGTAACTCCATGAATCCAAGGGGTGATGATACCATATGAAGTTCCAGTTACCCAGCCAGGATCAGCAGTACACCAATATATATCATCTTGATGTAAATCTAAAACATATTTACCTGTCATCCAATGTGTATATACAGCTTTATGTAGATGTACAACACCCTTTGGCATACCAGTGGTTCCACTTGTAAAATGAAGAACAGACATATCATCAGGCTGGGTATTGGCAATTTCAAATTTATCAGAAGCTACACTCATCAGTTTTGAAAAAGATACCACTTTGTCATTATCTTTTAGAGTATCATCTGAATCAATAAGTAAGATATATTTAAGTTGTGGAAGCTCATCTAATATTGGGACTATTTTCTTAGTATATAGTTTTTTAGTTGTTATAAGTACTTTTGCATCACCTCTTTGCATACGCTGTAGTATAGGTTCTGGACCAAATTGAGAAAATAAAGGGCAGACAACATTTTGATTTTTAAGAATCCCTATAACTGAGATATAAAGTTCTGGAACTCTTGGTGATAGGGTAAATACTCTATCCCCTTTACTAAGAGCAAGATCTTTTAAAACATTTGCAAATTTTGCACTCTCTTTTTTCATTTTTGAAAAAGAGTATGTTTTTTTTTCACCATTTTGACCCAACCAAAGCAGGGCAGTTTTATTTGCCAATGGACCATTTGCATGTCTATCAATAGCTTCATATGCTATATTTAATCCAATGGAAGATGGAGAACTAAACTCTTTATCAATATTGTCCCAATTAAAATTTTTATACTCTTGCTCATAACTCAATAAATTTGGTTTAACCAAAAAATTATCTACTTTTTTTTCAATCCACTTATTATTCATACTACATCCTTAAAAATAAAGAAAACTTTTTATGACTATAGTAAAATAAAAATGTGTTAAATATGTGTTATAGTAAAAAGAATTATTTGAAATTGTTGTTATTTATAAGATATAAACTAATGTACATAATAAGTTAGATAAAATAACTATTATAAAATAAGAAAAAGACATAGTATCAGCTTCACCTCATACCACTCAAAATACTATGCTAATTTTTTGACACTACAAAATAGTTCAAGCTCTATAGAAAGACTATCTCAATCTATGTTTAATGCTCAAATAGACTTAAATCCTCACCAGATAGAAGCTGCTCTTTTTGCATTTCAATCACCATTATCTAATGGATCGATTATTGCAGATGAAGTTGGACTTGGTAAAACTATAGAAGCTGGACTTGTACTTTTTTTCTATATTTTGCTGAAAATACAAAATGATATAGCAATAAAGCTTTATTATGACTCTTGTATATATGTTCATCACTCATAAAATATTATATCATAACTTTAGAGCGACCCAAGGGTCGGGGAATTAAAACCTCTTTAGATTAAATCTACTTTTAAGCAGATTTCAATCCCCCCCCTCAAAAAATTTCATTAAACCAATATTTAAGATTGTAATTTAATATAGTTTATTAATTCATTATGATACAATACGATATTAATAAGTTTTTCAAGTAGGATACATATTGGAACAACAACTTTACTTTTCAACATTTTTATTTTTCTTCATTGGTCTAATTTTAGCAGTTTTATTTTTACTAACAAAATATATAGGTAAAAAGGTTACAGGAGATATTCATACTAATAAAAACTTAGTATATGAATCAGGTATCTCAAACCCTATAGGTTCATCTAAAATTAATTTGGCAATAAAATTTTATTTAGTAGCAATCATTTTTGTAATATTTGATGTAGAAGTTTTATTTTTATTTCCTTGGGCATTAAATTTACGAGAATTAGGGATGACTGGATTAGTTGATATGTTTATATTTTTATCAATTTTAATAGGTGGATTATTTTATGTTTATAAAAGTGGAGCATTAAAATGGCAGTAAATTTAGTTGATGATAAAAACCCTGATAATTCATTTATGGTGACAAAACTTGATGCCGCTGTAAATTGGGCTAGAGAATATTCAATGTGGCCATTTGCTTTTGGAACTGCATGCTGTGCTATTGAGTTTATGAGTGTTGCCGCTTCAAGATTTGATATTTCAAGATTTGGTGCTGAAGTTGTAAGGTTTTCTCCAAGACAAGCAGATTTACTTTTAGTAGCAGGAACAATTACTATGAAACAAGCTCCTGTATTAAAAAAAATATATGATCAAATGTGTGAACCTAAATGGGTAATATCTATGGGTGCATGCGCAAGTAGTGGTGGATTTTATGATAATTATACGACACTACAAGGTATTGACCAGATAATTCCAGTAGATGAATATATATCTGGATGTCCTCCAAGACCTGAAGCTATTTTAGATGCACTTATGGCTATTCAATCAAAGTCAAAAGATGAATCGATATTAAAATCTAGAAAAAATAATTTCAAAGGCTTGTTTGATGCCTAGTAATCTAACACAAAACATAATCAATATTAATCAAAATCAATTAAAGCAAAAAGTATTGCAGTTACAAAAAGATGGCTTTGATATGCTTTTAGATATTACTGCAGTTGATTATTTAAAATATCCAAAGAAACCTAATAATCGATTTGCTTTAGTTTATATTTTTAGGGATAAAAGTTTTAAAAATACAGTGCAAATTCAAATTGAATTAGATGATAAGGATTTATCAATTGATACAATTAGTGATATATATTACAGTGCAAATTGGGCTGAGAGAGAAGTATATGATCAATATGGTATAAAATTTAATAACCATCCAAATTTAAAAAGAGTTTTAAATCATCAAGAGTTTATAGGTCATCCATTAAGAAAAGATTATGAAACCACAAAAAGACATCTATGTACTCAAACACAAGATTTAATGGATGAGATGACACCACTTTTAAATTCAAAAGGCTTTAAAAATCATGATGATTTAATGATGTTAAATATTGGACCTTCTCATCCTGCAACTCATGGTTCAATTAGACATTTTGTAGCTTTAGAGGGTGAAACTATTAAAGCTGCTGTTACTGAAATTGGATATTTACATAGAGGATTTGAGAAAGCTTGTGAAGAACATACATATTCTCAAATAATACCTTATACTGATAGATTAAACTATTGTAGTTCAATTTTAAATAATGTTGGATATTGTAAAGCTGTTGAAGATATGCTTGATATTGAGATTCCTGATCGTGCAAAGTTCATACGAGTAGTACTAGGTGAACTTGCACGAATTAGTGATCATTTAGTATGTAATGCAGCACTATTAGTAGATTTAGGTGGACTTACTAGTTATTGGTATTTGTTTAATCCAAGAGATACACTTTATGATCTTTTCTCAAAACTGACAGGTGCTAGATTTACAAATTCATACACAAGAGTTGGTGGATTGGCATATGACTTGTATGATGGATTTGAAGCTGATTTGGATGAAGTTATTAAAGAGGTTCAAACTGCTGTAGATGATACTTTGTCACTTATAGCTCATAATAAAATATTTTTAGATAGAACACAAAATGTTGGAGTAATCAAAGCAGATTTTGCTTTAAATGCAGGAATTGTAGGTCCAAATTTAAGAGCTTGTGGAGTTGAGTTTGATTTAAGAAAAGATGATCCATATTATTTTTATGATCAATTTGATTTTGATATGGTTGTTGGAAGTCATGGCGATGTACATGATAGAATGATGGTACGATTTGAAGAGATAAATGAATCAATTAAAATTATCAATCAAGCTATGAAAAATATCCCAGATGGTGCGATAAATATAGAAGATAAAAAGATAATATTACCTCAAAAAGATGATGTTTATAATACAATTGAAGGGACTATAAATCAATTTAAATTAGTAACCCAAGGGATACAAGTTCCAAAAGGAACTCACTATAGTGCAACAGAGGGTGCAAATGGTGAGATGGGATTTTATATAGTTAGTGACGGTAGTGGAACACCATATAAGTTAAAGCTTCGTCCACCATGTCTTTATCCACTTGCTGCTTATCCAAAAATTATTGAAGGTGGTCAAGTACCTGATGCTATTATCACAATGGCAAGTTTAAATTTTATTGCAGGGGAGTTTGATAGATGAAAAACGTTATAAAAAGTAAACTGCTTTACTTTTTTAGTTTTGGAACCGAAACTATCGGAACGAAGTGTAGTAGTGCAGGAGATAGAAAATGATCAACATGTACCCTAAAAAAGATTCTTTAATGTTACCAAAACTTTGGGAATATCAAGAACAAAATGGTTGGATTAGTACTGAAAATATGCGAGTAATTGCAGATGAATTAGACAAGAGTCCCATTGAAGTTTATGAGGTTGCATCATTTTACACTATGTTTAAACTAGCTCCAATTGGAAAAAATCATATAGAGATTTGTAAAACGATAAGTTGTAAACTATGTGGTTCATCTTGTGTTAAAGATTCTTTAGAAAAAAAACTTGGTATTAAAGCTGGAGAAACTTCAGAAGATAAACAATTTACTTTAAGTGAAGTTGAGTGTTTAGGTGCTTGTGAAAAAGCACCAATTGTAGTTTTAAATGGTGACTATTATTATGATATGGATGATAAAAAAATAGAAACTCTTTTAAAGGATGCTTTAAAATGACAGTAAATATTGTAAGTAAAAACTTTAAAATCCAAAATTCACACAAACTAGATGTTGCAATTGCTAATGGAAGATATAGAACTTTAGAAACACTTTTTAGTAAAAGTAGTGATGATATTATAAGTGAAGTTGAAAAAAGTGGACTTCGTGGAAAAGGTGGAGGTGGTGCGCCAGCTGGTCCAAAGTGGAGATTAGTTCCACAAGACTCAACTGAAAATTATTTAGTTGTAAATGCAGATGAATCAGAACCTGGTACATTTAAAGATAGACAAATATTAGAATTTGATCCCCATCTTTTAATAGAGGGTATTATTTGTAGTGCATACGCTATACGAGCAAATCATTCTTATATATATATTCGAGGTGAATATAAGTTTTGGGCAAAAAGGATGAACGAAGCAATTGAAGAAGCTTATGCAAAAGGATATCTAGGGAAAGATATTTGTGGAAGTGGGTTTAATTTAGAGTTAGTTTTACATAGAGGAGCAGGTGCTTATATCTGTGGTGAAAAAACTGCACTTTTAGAATCAATGGAAGGTAAAAGGGGACATCCAAGATTAAAACCACACCAAAAAGAGTGTGATTGGTTTTATGGTAAGCCTACAATTGTAAATAATGTTGAGACAATAGCAACTGTCCCTTTTATAATTGAAAATGGCTATGAAGCTTATACTTCTATGGGTACTGCTAAATCTCCAGGGTGTATGCTTTTTGGAATGAGTGGAAATATAAATAATCCAGGTGTTTACGAGTTGCCATTTGGGCTGAAGATGACTGAAGTTATTGAAAAGCTTGGTGGTGGAGTTAAAAATGGTAAAAAACTAAAAGCTGTAATTCCAGGTGGTGTATCATGTCCAGTATTAACAGCAAGTGAAGTTGAAAACGCAGTTTTAGATTATGAATCTATGAGAGATATTGGTTCGGCACTTGGTACTGGTGGTATGATAATTATAGATGAAGATGCTTCTATGGTAGAAGTTGCTAAAAATATTATTGAGTTTTATCATCACGAATCTTGTGGTCAATGTACGCCATGTAGGCAAGGTACTGGTTGGATAGATGGAATATTAAACAATATGCTTAATTGTAATTGTGGCGATTTAAATGATATCGATGCTATAAATGATATCTGTGATATTATGAATGGAAAAACAGTTTGTGTATTTGCCCCAGCAGTTAGTGATATTATAAGTTCATTGATAAATAAATTTAGAAGTGAATTTGATGAAGTTTTAAGGAGATGTGAATGCAAGATTTAATTCATATCAAAGTAAATGATGAAGAGGTTGATGTAAGAAGTGGCTCACTGCTAATTGATGCTTTAACTGATAATGATTTTGATATTCCCCATTTTTGTTACCACAAAGATTTAGGAACTGATGGAAATTGTAGAATGTGTTTAGTAGAAATCGATGGTCAAAAAAGACCACAAATAGCCTGTGATACAATTGTAGCAGAGGGTATGTCTGTAAGAACTAAAAGTGAGGCTACACGAAAACTACAAAAATCTATTTTAGAGCTTGAACTGATTCATCATCCTGTAGATTGTCCGATTTGTGACCAAGCAGGGGAGTGTAAACTGCAAGATTACTATATGGATTATGGACTTTATAATTCAAGATTAAAATTTGATAAAAATAAACGAGGCAAAAAACAAGATTTAGGTTCTAATGTGATATTAGATCAAGAGAGATGTGTTCTATGTACTAGATGTGTAAGATTTTTTCCTACAATTACAAAAACACATGAATTAGGTGTATTTAAAAGAGCTGATAAATCTGTAATTAGTACTTTTCCAGGAGAAAAATTAAAATCTACATATTCAATGAATATAGTTGATTTATGTCCAGTTGGAGCATTAACTAGTAAAGATTTTAGATTTTCTCAGCGAATTTGGTTTTTAAAACCATTTGAATCAATTTGTAGTGGTTGTTCAAAAGGGTGTAATATCTTTGTAGATCATACAAAATTAAAAGACAAAGATGATGAGATTTTCAGATTTAAACCTAGACGGAATGTTGATATAAATAAATCATTTATATGTGATTATGGACGATTAAGTTATAAAAAAGAGAAAACTAATAGATTAGTTGAATCAGTTAATAATATTAATAAAAGTTTAAAAAATACAATAATAGACTCTAAAAATATATTAATATTAGCTTCACCAATGTTGAGTTTAGAAGAGTTAGAATATTTAAAAGAGTTCGCTAGTAAAATCAATGCAAGTTTAAGTGGTTATGCTCCAAGATATTTTGATAATGAATTTGCCGATGATATTCTAAAAACATGTGATAAATCTCCAAACAAAAAAGCTATAGAAAAGTTAAGTATCAACAGTAAAAAAGAATTTTTTAATGAATGTTTTAAAAATTGTGATACTGTAATTGTATGTGAAAATAATTATTTTGAGCAAAATCAGGAATTATTAGAAGATAAAATATCTATTGGTCTATTTTCTCATACTCAAGAATCTCAATACAATATTTTAGAACCTATTAAGTCATTTTATGAAAAAGATGGAACTTATATCAATATTGATGGAATCTCCCAAACTATTTTTTCACAATTAAATAAAAACTCCAAAAAGCCAACAATAGCGGAGGTATTAAAATGAGTTTAGAGATGATTTTAGTATCTGTAGTTAACAATATAGTTATAGTTATTTTAGCACTTGCTATGATTCCTGTGATGGTTTGGTGGGAAAGAAGAATTGCTGGATTTATCCAAGATAGAAGTGGACCAAACAGAAGTAATATTTTTGGAATTAGATTAGGTGGATTGGTTCAAGGTGTTGCTGATATGTTAAAGCTATTTTTTAAAGAAAATTTAACTCCAGCACATATAAAAGAAAAAAAACTTTTTGTCTTTGCCCCTGTAATTTTATTTATATGTTCATTTTTAACATTTGGTGTAATTCCCTTAGCTGATGATTTAGTATTAGGCACTCAAACTTTTGTGATGCAAGCAGTTCCTGTTGATGTTGGAATATTATGGTTTTTAGCATTTGCTGGATTAAGTGTTTATGGAATTATTTTAGGTGGATATGCTAGTGGTAATAAATATGCTATTTTAGGTTCAATTAGAGCATCAGCACAAACTATATCTTATGAATTAGCTATGGGATTAGCAGTTGTTTCTATGATTTTAAGTTATAACACAATTAATCTAAATGATATGGTTGTTGCACAAGGTGAATTAATATTTGGAATTTTTCCATCATGGGGTATTTTAATACAACCACTTGCAGCAGTTATTTTTATTGTTACTTGTTTTGCTGAAACAAATAGAGCACCTTTTGATGTTGCAGAAGGGGAGAGTGAAATAGTTGCTGGATATCATACTGAATATTCAGCAATGGGATTTGGATTATTTCAAGTTGGTGAATATATTGCACTTAGTGCATCATCTGCTTTAATAGTAACTATATTTTTTGGTGGTTATCAAATACCTTGGATGGATACAGCTACTATAAAAGAAAATATTGAGATTATGCTTTTTGCAGTTATGTTAGTAGTTCCAGTGATTTTATACTTCTTTATAGGTTGGATTAAGAAAAATAATGTCTGGCCAAATGAAGATGATATTAGATTTGGAGAAACTAAAATATTAGTTAAACTTTTTTCAATTATTGGATTTTTAGTTGTTGCAATTATAGGGGCAATGTTAGTTATTGGAATTGAACAAATAGGGACAAATATCTCAACTGCAATTTTCCAATTTTTTGCTTTTTTTGTAAAGTTTCTAATGATGAACTTTGTTTTTGTTTGGGTACGGTGGACTCTTCTACGATTTAGATATGACCAAATTCAAAAGCTAGGTTGGGAAGTATTACTTCCATTAGCATTATTAAATATTTTTATTACAGCTATTGTAGTTGTGTGGTAAGGAGGTAGCATGGGTGTTAAAAAAGTAACAAGATATGGAGATAGTTTAAAAGATAAACTATATCTACCTGCTATTTTTGGTGGTATGAAAACAACTTTTAGACATTTTAAGAATAATATTACTGATACTAGTAATCTTAAAACAAAATGGTATCCAGAAGTTCAACCTGATGATATCACTCCTAGATATAGAGGGGTGCATAGATTAACCAAAAGAGAAGATGAATCTATTAGATGTGTAGCTTGTTTTATGTGTGCGACTAATTGTCCAGCTCAATGTATATACATTGAAGCAACGCAAAGAGATGATGAGATGGATGAAAAGATGCCTCAAATTTTTAACATTGATTTATTGGAATGCGTTTATTGTGGATATTGTGTTGAAGCTTGTCCTTGTGACGCAATTCGAATGGATACTGGTATTTTTTCTTTTATTGGTAAAACTAGAAAAGAGTTTATTTTAGATAAAAATACACTGTTAAGTTACCAAAGATGTAAGGATTTTGACAATGAGTAATATTCCATTTATATTTCTAGCATCATTTAGTTTAATTGGTGGTATTGTAGCTATCGCCTCAACGAAGCCTATGAATAGTGCCTTGGGACTACTCTTGACAGCACTATGTTTGTCAGGATTGTATTTAACATTAGATGCTAAGTTTTTGTTTATGGCTCAAATTATTGTATATGTTGGAGCTGTTATTACACTTATATTGATAATTTTAATGTTTTTGAATATTGATGAATCACATCTTCCAGATGAAAAAAATAAATATTTAAAAATATCAATGGGTATTTTTATGATGTTACCATTTAATTTTATTATTTTACAAGAGTTATCTTTACTACCAGCAATCGTAAGTAGTGTTACAGAAGGTACCACTAAAGCTATAGGTCAAATTATGTTTTCATCTTGGGTAGTTGCATTTGAACTTATCTCAGTACTTCTACTAGTTGCCCTAGTTGGGGCAATTATTTTAGCTAAGAAATTTAAAAAAGAAACGGTAAAGGATGGTTCAAATGGATAGTGAAATATTTAATTACCTTAGTTTAGCGATGATTTTATTTTCATTAGGAGTTGTAGGTGTAATAACTAGAAGAAATATTATAGTAATTTATATTAGTTTAGAGTTGATGCTAAATGCTTTAAATTTACTTTTGGTTGCACTATCAAAATACCATTCAAATCTTGATTCTCAAGTGATAGTATTACTTATTATTGCAATAGCTGCTGCAGAAGCTGCCGTATTCTTTGCAATTATAGTAGCACTATTTAGAGATAAAAAATCTTTAGATACAAGTGTATTTAAACAATTAAAGCAGGATGAATCATGAGTCAAACTTCACTAATAGCTTTTATAGTTTTAATCCCTTTTCTTGGTGCACTATTAAATGGATTGATATATATCTATAATATTAAAGTTGAAAAAGTAAGTCAATATATTTTTACCTCTATTGGATTAATTGCACCATTTATTAGTTTTGTCCTTACAGTATTATTATTTTTAGATTTTAAAGATACACAAATCGCTTTAGTTCAACATCTTTTTACTTGGGTATCGTTAGATAACTTTAATGTAAACTTTGCATTTTTAGCAGATCAGTTATCAATTTTTATGGCACTATTTGTAACTTTTGTAGGATGGTTAATACATATCTATGCAGTTGGATATATGGATAAAGATGAAGGATTTGGAAAGTTTTTTTCATATTTTAATCTATTTTTAGGATTTATGTTACTTTTAGTATTAGCAGATAATCCAGTAATTTTATTCATAGGATGGGAAGGTGTTGGTCTT
>JAYEOQ010000026.1:0-22800 GCA_034723215.1 Campylobacterota bacterium
GATAAAAGATAAATACCCAGATCTACATGTAAAGGCTCTAACAGCTGCAGAGATACATTTTTTAAGCCAAGAGTATAATTTAACACATCAAGATATTATAAATATGATGATTGAAAATGGTGTTGATTCTATGCCAGGTGGTGGAGCAGAGATATTTGATGAAACTGTAAGAAAAAGAATATGTGGTGGTAAAGTTACATCACAACAGTGGCTTGATATACATAAACTTTGGCATAAAAAAGGTAAAAAATCAAATGCAACAATGCTTTTTGGTCATATAGAAAGTAGAGAAAATAGAATTGATCATATGATTAGATTAAGAGAATTACAAGATGAAACTGATGGTTTTAATGCTTTTATCCCTTTAGTTTATCAAAAAGAGAATAACTTCTTAAAGGTGGAAGATTTTCCTACAGCTCAAGAGATATTAAAAACTTTTGCTATTAGCAGAATTATGTTAGATAACTTTCCAAGTATTAAAGCTTATTGGGTAACTTCATCGATTAAACTTGCACTTTTAGCTCAAGAGTTTGGGGCAAATGATTTAGATGGTACGATTGAAAAAGAGTCTATAAATTCAGCTGCTGGAGCTGCTAGTGCAAATGGTATGAAACAAAATGAGTTTATAGAACTAATAAAAAATAGTGGTTTTGAACCAGTTGAGCGAGATAGTTTATATAATGAGTTAGATAGTTAATCCTAACTATCTAATTATTTTATTTATTCCTAAACTTCCAACCATCTTTTTCAAGTATCTCTATGATTTTATCTTTTTTATCACCTTGAACTTCTATCCATTCATCTTTAACAGTTCCACCACATCCTATCTTAGTTTTAAGTAGTTTTAGAACCTCTTTTTTTTCTTTGTCTGACATAAAGAATCTACCTACAAGTGTAACTGGTTTACCTTTTCTTTTTTCAAAAGTAAATACAAGTTGATGTTCGTTTTTTCCTATCTTTTCAAATGATTTATTTTGTTCTTTTAGTTTTTTAGTTTCCCAACTATCTCCAGAAAGATTTGCACCCATTGTAAACATATAATTATCCTTTGTGTATAAAAATTTGATATAAAAAAAGGGTTAAGAGTAAAACTCTTAACCCTCTATTTAAATTGATAAATAGTTATTATAATAAGCTATTGATTTTATCAATAAATGCTTCTTTTGAAGATGCACCAACCATAGTATCAACAATTTCACCATCTTTCATGAAAACTATTGTAGGAATTGATCTTACTGCAAATTTTTGACTTAATTCTTGTTGTTCATCTGTGTTTACTTTACAGATATTTGCTTTTCCATCAAACTCTTCAGCTAACTCTTCAATAATTGGAGAGATCATTCTACATGGTCCACACCAAGGAGCCCAGAAGTCTACTAGAGATACACCCTCTTTTGTTGTTGCTTCAAAGTTTTCGTTTGTTAATTCAATATATTTACCCATGTTAAATTCCTTTTAATTTATTTAATTTTGAAAATTGTACTATATTTATCTTTATAGTTTCTTAATTTTGCGTTTTATAACAAACTATAAATAATATTTTAGATAAAATAATACATTAAATAAAGATACGGATAAATTATATGAATATTAGAAAAGAGTTTTTAGATTTCTTTGCTTCAAAAGAGCATAACATAATAAAAAGTGCACCTCTTGTACCAGATGATGCAACGCTACTATTTACAAATGCTGGTATGGTACAGTTTAAAGATATATTTACAGGTGCTATTTCAGCTCCTTCAAATCCTAGAGCTACAAGTTGTCAGCTATGCGTTAGAGCTGGTGGTAAACATAATGATTTAGAAAATGTAGGATATACAGCTAGACATCATACACTTTTTGAGATGCTTGGAAACTTCTCTTTTGGAGATTATTTTAAAAAAGATGCTATTGCTCATGCTTGGGAGTTTATAACTAAAAACCTTGAACTACCAGTTGAAAAACTTTGGGTAACTATACATGATAGTGATGATGAAGCTTATGAAATGTGGAAAGAACATATAGCAGAAGATAGAATTATGAGATTTGGAGATAAAGATAACTTCTGGTCTATGGGTGATACTGGTGCTTGTGGACCTTGTAGTGAAATATTTTATGACCAAGGTGAAGAGAATTTCAATAGTCCAGAAGATAAAATGGGTGGAGAGGGTGATAGGTTTTTAGAGATTTGGAATCTAGTATTTATGCAATACGAAAGAGCAAAAGATGGAACTTTAAATCCACTTCCTAAACCATCAATAGATACAGGTATGGGACTTGAAAGAGTTATCGCAATAAAAGAGGGTGTACTAAATAACTTTGATAGTTCAAGCTTTAAACCTTTGATTGACAAAATTGAATCAATTTGTGATACAAAAAAAGATGATAAAAATATAGGAAGTTTTAGGGTAATTGCTGACCATGTAAGAACTGTGGCATTTATGCTAAGCCAAGGTATTCTTTTTGATAAAGTTGGACGAGGTTATGTTGCTAGAAGAATACTAAGAAGAGCTGTAAGACATGGATATTTATTAGGTTTTAGAAAACCATTTATGGGACAAATTATTGAGCAGCTTACAAGTATGATGGGTGATACTTATTGCGATTTAAAAGAAAAACATGATTTTATTGCCGAGCAAGTAAACTTAGAAGAGGATAGATTCTTCAAAACTATTTCAAGTGGAATGGAACTTTTTAATGAAGAGTTAAAAAATACTAAAGATATTTTTAGTGGTGAGGTTGCATTTAATCTTTATGATACTCATGGTTTCCCTCTTGATCTAACTGAAGATATGTTAAGAGAAAAAAATCTGAAAGTTGATAATGCTATGTTCGATAAGTGTATGGATGAACAAAGAGCCAAAGCAAAATCTGCATGGAAAGGTAGTGGAGATGATGCAAATGATGGAGACTTTAAAAAACTTCTTGACAGTGTAGGGGTTAATGAATTTGTAGGATATACAAATATTAGAACAAATAGTAAAATAGTAGCACTACTAGATGAAAACTACAAACAAGTTGATATTTTAAACGAAAACAGTACTGGATGGGTAATGTTAGACAAAACTCCATTTTATGCAACATCAGGTGGACAAAATGGTGATGTTGGCTCAATTATAGAGATGGAAGAAAATGGTGCTCATATAGCTATTATCAAAGAGACTAAAAAGTTTCATGGTATAAATATGTCAAAAGTTGAAGTTACAAGTTCAACATTAAGTATAAATGAAAATGTAGAAGCTGTTGTTGTAAATAGAGGGGAAGTTTCTAAACATCATAGTGCTACTCATCTACTTCAAAGTGCTTTACGGATGGTTTTAGGTGAAACAGTATCTCAAGCTGGTAGTTTAAATGATGATAAAAGATTAAGATTTGATTTTACTTATCCAAAAGCAATGACTAAAGATCAACTAGTAGAGGTTCAAGACTTAGTTAACTCTATGATTGCACATAATTTATCAGGCTCAGTAGAAGAGTTACCAATAGAAGAAGCTAAAACAAAAGGTGCTATTGCTATGTTTGGTGAAAAATATGGTGATAGTGTAAGAGTTGTAGAATTTGGAGATGTAAGTGTTGAATTTTGTGGTGGAACACATGTTGAAAATACAGGACTTATAGGTAGTTTTTATATTACGAAAGAGTCAGGTGTTAGTGCTGGTGTACGTAGAATTGAAGCTGTTTGTGGACTTGAAGCTATAAGCTATGCAAATAGTGCTGTTGAAAAATTGGCACTTATAGAAACAGAAGTTAAAAACAAAGATATTATTCAAGGTATTACTAAATTAAAAGAACAAATTAAACAATTAAAATCTGAACTAAAAGATGCACATGAAAATGTAGCTACTCCACTTGAAGAGTTAGAGATAAATGGTGTAAAAGTTGTAGTTGATATTGTTGAAAATGGTGATATTAAGAAACTTGTAGATGATATGAAAAATGGTCATGATAAAATTGCATCATTACTTTTACAGAAAAAAGGTGATAAAGTTATGCTTGTAGCTGGTGTAAAAAATGCATCTATTAAAGCTGGTGACTGGATAAAAGCAGTTGCTCCAATTGTAGGCGGTGGTGGTGGTGGAAGACCAGATTTTGCACAAGCAGGTGGAAAAGATGCTACTAAAATAGAAGAAGCAAAAAAGTTTGCTTTGGAGTTTTTAAAAGAGAATATTTAGAAAATTTTCTAAATATTCTCTAGGGTATCTTTAAAAAGCTTATAATCAATTATTTATATTTACTAATAATCTTTTTATATGTACCGTCTGCTTTAATTTCATCTAAAGTTTTTTGCCATGTTTTTATAGTTTTATCTGGAGTATTTTTACTAAATGCTATTGATAAAGTAAGATCTAAATATGGTGGAGCTTTTGTTATTACAACCTTGTCTTGAACACCTAATCGTTTAATTCTATAGTGTCCAGCAAAGTATCCAGCTGGCCAAAGTTCAGTTTTACCATTAAGTAATTTTTTTAAATTGGATTGGTTGCTACCACCAGCTTTTACTTTAAGGTTTTTAAATCCTCTTGAAGCTAGTACTTGCTCAGTAGCATCATTTTTAGTAACGGCAATTGATTTTGCTTGTTTTGCTTTTTCTTCAGTATCATATATTGTTTTATTACTTTTTAGTTTAAACATCACTAATTTTAAGTTTGCAATTGGACCAACCCATTTAAAAAGCTTTTCTCTTTCCTCTGTTCTTGCTGTTGTAAAAAGAGCATAACCATCTTTTTTAAGTGTCATATTATATCCTCTATTCCAAGGAAAAACTTTAATCTTTTGAGTATTGCCAACTCTTTTTTGTATCTCTTGTACTATCTCAACACTAATTCCAGATAACTCTCCATCTGTTTTTATTTGATAAGGAGACCAACTTTCAGTAATAAGTTTGATTTGTTGAGCACTTGCTATACTACTTAATAGCAGTACAACTATTGCAAATTTTTTTATAATTTTCATTTTATATTCCTTAATTAATATTTTATCGACTAAAAAGTTAGTAAATCTATTAAATATTCTCTAGCAACTCTTTTTTTATTCTCTCAACTTCATTTTGTAAATTTTTAAGATTTTTACTATTGTCTATAATATAGTTAGCAAGTGATTTTTTATCTTCAATATCCATTTGATTGTTTATTCTTGAAAGTGCTTCATCTTCAGAAGAACCATCTCTGATTGTCAATCTTTTAATCTGAATATCTTTTGGAGTATATACTACTATTGAGTTTTTTATATCATAGTTTCTATTTTCAAAAAATAGTGGTAAATCTATAAGATATGGTTTTTTTTGTTCTTCAAATATTTTTGCATCTTTTATTATTTGTTGTTTAATAAGTGGATGTATAAAATTTTCTAATTTTTTCTTTTCAATCTCATCATTAAAAATCAAATCACCAAGTTTTTTTCTAGCTACTTTATTATTTTTAATATACTTTTCACCAAAAAGTTCAGTTATTTTAGATAAGTTTTCATCGAGTATTTTATGTGCAATTTTATCTGCATCAATAGTTAAAAAACCATGCATCATAAATAGTGAAGCAACAGTACTTTTTCCTGTTGCTATTCCACCTGTTAATGCTATTGCATGTTTAAATTCGTTAGTGTTATTATCGCTTTGCAATGCCAGTTATCGCTTTTGTGATGTATGTTGGGTGTACAAAAGCTGCATTTTGCATCTCTGTACTGTAGTAGTTACAATCTTCTAAAAGATCTGATACTTGTAACACAATCTCTGCTTGTGGATGATATTTTTTAGATGCAAAAATAAAAGTATTATGTCCAAAACTATATGGCATACAAATCCAAAAGTTTTTTCCAACTGTTGCTAATTCTTGTTTTGAAACTTCAATATCTTTATGTATAAATGATGCTTTAGTTACAAAGATACCTTTTTTAGGTTCTAAACATCTTTCAACTGCAGCCATTTCAAGTTCTGAGGGTACATCTTTATTGTAAAGAATAATATCAAATTGATCATCAACATTTAATTCATCACTATATGTTATATCTTTACATTCATGTTTTGCTAATTCAGCTTTAAAATCATCAGATACAGCTCCAATTACTAAAACTTTATTGATATCTTTATGTGAACATAATGGAATATGAACCATCATCTCATCATATGCAAAACTCTTATTTTCTATATTTGCCATTTTGTATAAGCCTTTTAAATTATTTTTAGATATAATACCAAAATTAACTGAAAGATGTTTTAACCCAATAGGGTTTAAATAAATCTTCAGAAAAAATTGTTAATAATAAACAATTAAGAAAATTAGAGGAAAAAATATGAATATTTTTGAAAAAATTAGAAGTTTTTGTAGATCATTTAGAATTATATTAGGTTTAGCTGTACTATCAATCGGTTTTTTACTAGGTGATGGTAGTTTAAATTTAGGTTGGTGGTATTTAGGATTATTACCATTAGCAGCAGGTTTAATTAATTTTTGTCCGATTTGTATAATTTCAAAAAAATGTGATTTGGAGCAAAAATAATGAGTACAATTTCATATAAAGATGCTGGTGTTGATATAGATGCTGGAAATAGTTTCGTAGAAAATATAAAACCTTATGTAAAATCTACTATGATACCAGGTGTTTTAGGTGGTATTGGTTCTTTTGCTGGTGCATTTGAATTACCAACAGGATATAAAAAACCAGTAATTTTAGCTGGAACTGATGGCGTTGGTACAAAACTAAAACTTGCTATTGATAGTGGTAAGTTTGATACTGTTGGTATTGATTTAGTTGCTATGTGTTCAAATGATTTAATTTGTAACTTTGGTGAGCCACTATTTTTCTTGGATTATTATGCAACTGCTAAACTTGAAGTTGAAGAAGCTTCAGCTGTTGTAAAAGGAATTGCAGAAGGTTGTATCCGTTCAGAATGTGCTTTAATTGGTGGTGAAACTGCTGAGATGCCAGGTATGTACAGTGATGGTGATTTTGATTTAGCAGGTTTTTGTGTTGGTATTGCAGAAAAAGATGAGATGGATAGAGTATCTCGTGTTGAAGCTGGAGATGTTTTAATCGCACTTCCAAGTTCTGGAGTTCATTCAAATGGTTTTAGCTTAGTGCGAAAACTACTTTTAGAAAAATTAGGTATGAAATTTGAAGATGATTTTAATGGTCGTACTTTAATAGATACACTTTTAGAGCCAACAAGAATTTATGTAAAAGATTTTAAAAACTGTAAAGAAAATATCAATGCTTTAGCACATATTACTGGTGGTGGAATTGTTGAAAATCTACCAAGAGTATTACCAGAGAATTTAAGAGCAGTAGTTCAAAAAGACAAAGTACAAGTTCTTCCAATTTTTCAATTAATGGGTGAGCATGTAGAAGAAACAGAGATGTACAGAGCATTTAATATGGGTGTTGGTATGATTTTTGTTGCAAATGCTTCAGAAGTTGATACTATATTAGAAAAGACTGATGGTTATGTTATTGGTCACATTGAAGCTGGTGAAAAAGGTTGTGATTTAGTTTAGTAGTAACCACTACAAAAACAAAATCAATAAATTTAGTTTATAAATAAAAAAAGGGATAAAATGAAAATAGCAGTAATACAAGGACCAAACTTAAATATGTTAGGTATAAGAGAACAAAATATTTATGGTCCAATGACTTTAGATCAAATTCACGAACAAATGAAAGGTTCTGCCGCACAAAATGATGTAGAATTAGAATTTTTTCAAACAAATCTTGAGGGTGAAATTGTAGATAAAATTCAAGAATGTCTAGGTACAGTAGATGGTATTATTATTAACCCTGCTGCTTATAGTCATACAAGTATTGCAATAGCAGATGCTATTTCTGCTGTTTCTTTACCAGTAGTTGAAGTTCATATCTCAAATATTTATAAAAGAGAAGAGTTTAGACAAACTTCAATCACTGCTAAATCTGCTTTAGGTGTTATTACTGGTTTTGGTCCATTTGGTTACCACATGGGACTTATTGCTTTAATGCAAATTATCAATGAACAAAAAGCTATGAAAAAAGCACAAGAAGAACAAAAACAAGCTCAATAATATGGATAACTATATTCTACAAGATGAAAATAGTGTTTATTTTGAGTGTGGATATAGTTGTGATAATGTTATCTATTTAAGTATCGGTAGTGAAAACTTTTTTATTACTGATGCTCGATATGAGATAGAGGCGAAATTACTTACAAAAAAGAGTTGTGAAGTTATCATCACAAATGATTTAATCAAAGCAACTAGGAAAATACTTAAAAAAGAAAATATTGAAAAACTACATTTTGATCCAACAGACTTTACACTTTTTACATTTCAAAAATTATCAAATAAACTGAATATAAAATTTATCCAAAAACCAAACTTTTCAAAACTAAAACGGATAATTAAAACAGATGATGAGATAAAACATATCTCTAAAGCTATGAAAATAGGTAGAGAGGGGTTTGAAAGATTTGCTTTTTATTTACAATATGGTGGAGTTGAACAAACAGAAAAATATCTATTTTTTAAAGCAAAAGAGTTTATGAGCAACTATGGTGAATATGAACTAAGTTTTGACCCAATAGTTGCAATAAATAAAAATAGTGCAAAACCTCATGCACTTCCTACTTCTAAAACTTTAACAAAAAATGATTTACTTTTAGTTGACGCTGGGGTTAAATATAAAAGATATTGTTCAGATAGAACTTGTACCTCTTTATTTAATAAAAACATAAATTTTAATAGAGAGCAAAAGTTTAAAAGTAAGCTGGAGCAAAAAGTATATGATATAGTTTTAAAAGCACAAGAAACAGCGATAAATAAAGCAAAAGTAGGGGACAAGGCATCTAAAATTGATAAATATGCTAGAGATATTATTGAAAAATCTGGATATGGTAAACAGTTTGTCCATAGTACTGGACATGGTGTTGGGCTAGATATTCATGAGTATCCAAATATAAATAGTAGAAGTGATGTAATTATTGAAGAAAATATGATTTTTACTGTTGAACCAGGAATTTATTTAAATGATAAATTTGGAGTAAGAATTGAAGATACTGTGGTTATGAAAAAAGGTCGAGCAGAGATATTATAAGATAGAGAGAAATTAATCTCTATCTATTTTATCTTTTCCATTAAATTGTTTTTTATTGGCATCTTCAATAATTAGTTTTGCAATATCATCGGCTTCTTGAGCTAGAATATTTGTTTCATTTGCTATAGTTAGATTTTCTTTAGTTTGTTTATTTAATACGTTAACAGAACTATTAATTTTATCTATACCTTGCTTTTGTTCTTTTGATGCAGTTTCAACATCAGAAATTAACTCCAAAGTTTGAGAAATAGATTCATTTAAATCAGTATACCCATCAATCATTTCATCTGCAATTTGTTTGCCATTATTAGCTTTGTTTGTAGCATTGTGTACTAAAGTTTTTATCTCATTTGCAGCTTCTGCACTTCTTGATGCTAGATTTCTAACCTCTTGTGCAACTACTGCAAAACCTTTTCCAGCTTCACCAGCTGTTGCCGCTTCAACAGCAGCATTAAGAGATAAAATATTTGTTTGAAATGCAATTTGGTCTATAACTGAAATAGCTTCATTTATTGAAGTTACTTCATCATTAATCTCATCCATTGCTTTAGTTGTTTGAGTAGCTAGGTCTTGACCTTTAGAAACAGAGTTTTTTACTTCTGAACCATACTTTGCCATTTTAATAACATTTTGAGTATTTACAGTAATATTATCAGTTACATTTTCTAAAAAATCAGATGTATCATTTAAAGAACTTGCAGATATATTTGAATTATCATTTAGTGTTGATATGTTTAATAATAATTTATCAGAACTTACATCTAGTATTATACCATTTTTCTTATTTTCAACTAGCAGAGCCGTAATAGCATCTTTTAATTTATTTATATCTGTCACTAAAGTTCCAAACACTCCGTCGTTATCAATATTATTGATTACTAAACTATTTCTATAATCTAGTTGTGTATATTCTTCTAAAATTTTATTTATATCTTTGAAATGAATTTTAGTTTCAGTAATCAT
The DNA here is from genome assembly GCA_034723215.1 of Campylobacterota bacterium. GTDB lineage: Bacteria > Campylobacterota > Campylobacteria > Campylobacterales > Arcobacteraceae > JAIOSF01. The sequence goes on from JAYEOQ010000026.1 coordinate 9,997, forward strand.
ATTGTTGATTAAATCTTTTAATTTATTTAATTCAGCATTTGAAGTTGATGATTCAATTTTATCTGTATATATACCACTTGTTACTTTAGCAATTACAACTTCAGCTTCTTTAACTAGTACTTTATCATCATTGGCAGTTGCGTGTTCATTGTTAAGTTTTTCTACAAGATTATTTATCATATCATATTCACTAGCAAATGATGTATCAATATCTACTTCTGTATTTGTACCTATTGAAGTTAGTTTAGTTAATATATTTTTTGATAATTTTCTACCATTATGATTTTCATCTAATTCGTGTATTGCAATAACAATAGCAACGATTAGTTGTATGATTTGACTATATAAGTTGTCTGTTAAAAATATAGCATTAATTATTAACAAAATAATACCAACATAGTGCGTGATACTCATTCTAAAATATAATGATCTAATCATTGCAAGCCCTTTGAATTTTTAATATAAAAGTATAACAAATTTTAGCTTAGTTTAATTTATTAGTAATTTTTTTGTAAGTTTTTGTAAGAATATAGGAGTTGCCCCCTATATAGATTTATTTATTTAGTATATCTTCTGTCTCTTTTTTGAATTTCATTATATCTTCAACCTCTTGTTCGAAAAGGTCTTCTTGTCTTAAACTAATACCTTTCATATGTGTAATAGGCACACAAAATGCGATACCGTCTCCACTTGAAGTAATATGTAGTTTTCTTATCATCTCTTTCATAATTGCATCAACAATTTGGCTTGGAACTATGAATAATAATAAAACATCATCTTCATCTGGAGAGTGTCTATAAAAGTTATCTAATTCAGCTAGACCCATACCTTGTGCATTCATAACAGTAACACCACTAGCACCTGCATCTTTTGCAGCATGAAGAGCATCACCTTTTTTACCTTTTGGTACTATTACAATTAGTGCTGAAAAGTCTAAAGATAATGAGTGTCTTAAATTAGTTGCATCAAGATTTATAGTTGATAATGACATATCATCAACACCCTCTAATGAACCATGAATTTTTGAAACTTCATTTTTTTCATCTTCAGCAGCAATCTCTGTATCATTTTTAATATGTAATTTTTCAGCAATAATACCATAAGCCATAACTGTAATCATAGGGAACAATGATGCAAAAGCGATTAAACCAAAACCATCAAGCAAAGGATCTCTACCTTCAATATTTGTAGCAAGTCCAATACCTAATGCAGCTACAAGAGGAACAGTTACAGTTGAAGTAGTAACCCCACCACTATCATAAGCAATAGGGATAATATGTTTAGGTGCAATAAATGTAAGAGCAATAACAATTGCATATCCAACTATAATATAGTAGTGAATTTGTCCACCATCAACAATTCTAAATGCACCTAAGGCGATACCAAAAGCAACACCGAAAGCCACAAATAATCTAAGTGACATATCATTTATTTGTCCATCACTTATCTCTTTTGCTTTTTTAGCAATAGCCATAAGAGCTGGTTCTGCCATCGTAGTAGAGAAACCAATAGCAAAAGCAAATGCAAAGATAATCCATACATTGTTCATTTGTGTTAATTGGTAAGCCATAGATTCACCTAGGGCAAATAGACCCATCTCAAGACCAAGAATAAATGCATATAAACCTAAGATTACAAGGATAAATCCAATGATAACTGTTTTTAAATTATCAATTTTCTTTTTAAGAATAGCATATTGAAAAAAGAAAATAATTGCTAAAATTGGTAATACATCTCTAACAACTGCTAAAATACCAGTAGTAATAGACGAAATTGTAATTTTAGTAGTTTCAGAAACTGATGCTTCAACAACTATTTTTGCAACTTCTGATGCTTCAACAAAGTTGTAAACATATATTCCGTATACTTGAACAAAAATCATTGGTGTAAGTGATGCAAAAGCAATTAAACCAAATCCATCAATCATAGGATTTCTACCTTTAATAGTAGATGCAAGACCAATACCAAGAGCAGCTACAAGCGGAACTGTAACTGTAGAGGTTGTAACTCCACCTAAATCGTAAGCCAGACCAATGATCTCTTTTGGAGCAAAAAATGTAACAGATACAACAGCTATATAACCTGTGATGATATAGTAATGTATAGGATGACCCTTGATGATTCTAAATACACCAAGTAAGATAGCAAATCCAACAGAACCAGCAACAACATATCTAAGCATATTTGCATCAATTCTACCACTACTAATAGAAGCAGCTTTATCTGCAATTACAGCAAGAGCAGGCTCAGCAATAGTAGTACCAAAACCAATCATAAATCCAAAAATAAGGATCCACATAGTAGACCCACTTTTGGCAAAATCTCTAGCTAGACCTTCCCCAACTGGAAAAATACCAATCTCAAGACCTTGTAAAAATATAGCAAGACCAACACCAACGATAAGCATACCAACTGTTGTTGGTACCCAGTTTCCTGGTATTGCTTGTATTATTGCTAGTTGAAAAAATAGAATAACTAGTACAATAGGGATTAAATCCCTAAAAGACTCTTTTAAAAGCCGCAAGAAAAAATAAAACTGTGTCATTTTGACCCTTTTAATAAAATTATATTAATTGTATCTAAAAATAATTAAATATTGAACTAAAAATGAAAAAGATTATTTTTTGTAACTAGTTAGTAACTTTTTAAAACTTTTAAGGTCATTTGAGTTACCTAATACTACTATTATATCGTCAAAATCAATTTTATGGTTTATCCCATTTGAATAAAATATAAAGTTATTACTAATTTCATTATCTTGAATACCTAGTAGTATTAGGTTATGTTTTGTTATTAAATCTGTATCTTTTAAGTATACCCCATCAAAAATAGTATTTTTTTGAATTGTTATCTCTGCTACTTCAATATTTGATTCACTAAATAATATGTTATCAAGTACATCTAATATAAGTGGTTTATGAAGTAATCGAAATATTCGTAAAGCTCCTATTTCAAAAGGGTTTATAACTTTTGTAGCCCCTGCTAGAAGCATAGTTTTGTTGTCCTCTTTTGTAAATGATACAGATATGATTTTAAGTTTTTTATGTAAGTTTCTTACACTTAAAGTTACAAATAAATTTATATTTTTATCATCACTTAGGCAAAAAAATGCTTTTACTGATTTATCATTTAAATTTAGTGCTAGAATATTTTCATCTTCCATAAGTGAAAGTTGTTTTACTTCATATCCTGCAAGTTTTGCTTCTTGAATTAGCTCTTCGTTCTCTTCAACGATAATAATATGATGTTGTTTTGTTGCTAAAGCTTTTGCAATTTGTATTGCAATTTTACTGTAACTAAATATGATGATTTTATTTTGCATCTATAGCTCTTTTCGGTTTGGTTGATAAAAGATTAATTTTAAGTTGAATTATTGATTCTTTATATCCAATAACTATTAGTATATCTTTTGCTTTTATTATATATTGATCTTTTTTTGGATTAAATTTAAATTGTTTTCTATTTTTTGCATCTACAATTCCTATAAGAGTAAGGCTAAGTTCATCAAGATTTATATCATTAAGTTTATATCCAATATAATTTGAATTATCTAATATCTCAATCTCATCCATAATAGCACTTTCATTATTTAATAAAATATCATCAATAGCTTGAAATGCAACAGGTTGTCCAACATATTCTGTTGCAATTAGAGCAGTTATCTCATTTGATAATACAACTTGTGATGCACCAGCTAAGAGTAGTTTTTCTTTTGCATTTTTATTTGTTGCTCTTGCGATTATATGTATATTTGGATTTATAGCTTTTGCTGTTAGGATAATTGATAAGTTTACTGCATCATTATCTGTAATGGCCACTAAAGTTGATGCACCGTTATTTACACCTATTTTTTCTAAAAGAGTAGGGTCGGTTGCATCACCTTTAATAGCTAGGAATTTTTGAGTTTCAGAGTGTTTAAATGTTTCATCATCTTGATCTATTATGATAAATTTTTGTTTAACTTTTACAAACTCTTGCGCAAGTACTTTACCCATCCGTCCAAAACCACAGATAATCACATAATCTTTTAGATTACTAGCTTCACCCATAACTTTTTCCTCTTTAAGGACAACTATTTTTTGACTTAATGATGTTGTGATAATAGATGTGAAAAATGCAATTACACCCATCCCTCCAATTACAAGAAAAAGTGTTGCAACTCTACCTTGAGTTGTAACTGGTGATATATCTCCAAAACCTACTGTTGATATAGTTATAACTGACCAATAAATAGCATCAAAATAGTTATTTATATTAGGATTTAAACCTGCACCTTCATATATAAAAATAATAGTTGAACCAAATGCAACTGCCATTAAAAACATAATAATAAGTGTTAAAAATTCAAACTTTTTTTCTATAAAAACATCTTTAAATTGTTTGATTGAATTTGTATATCTTAAAATTTTAAATAGTCTAAAAAGCATAAGTATTCTTAAAATTCTAAGTGGTCTATAGTATGGTAATATTGCCAATAGATCTATTATAGACATAGGTGAAAATATAAATGATAGTTTTTTCTTGCTTATCGCTTTTAATGATCTTTTGAGGTTATATGTTTGGTTGAGTATTTGGGTTTTTTCATAATCATCTATAATTTGTTTATGGGCATGCGAACTAACCCATAACCTTGATAGCCACTCAATTATAAATATAATAATAGCAAAAGTCTCATAAGTATCAAGCCAAGGTAAAACTGTATGATTTACCTCATATATTAAAATAGCAACAGTACTTAAAACTAAAAATATCATAAAAAAATCAAAATATTTTCTTTTTTTACTGTTGTTATCCTCTAATAACTCATAGAAAAAATGCTTTGTTTTATAGTAGCTTTTTGAGCCTTCTATTGTGTATGCAAAGTTAACTATTAGTTGATTCATAAATAACTCTAAACTTGGTGAGCAGTATCCTTATTTAACATATTTTTCATTGATAAATAACTATTTAAAGCTCCAAGATAAGCTCTAGCTGAGGCAATCATAGTATCCAAACTTAAACCATGACCTATCATAGCTGGATTGTCTTCATTGAATACAACTTTACAAGTAACTTTTGCTAAAGCATCTTTCCCTTCACTTACTGATTTTACTTTATAGTCCAATAATGTACCTGTATAACCTGTAATTCTATCAATGGTTTTAAAAATAGCATCCATTGCACCATCTCCAATCCCTGCATCAGTTATCTCTTTCTCATTGTGTTTAATTGTAACAACAGCACTTGGTACTCCTGCACTACAATCAGAAATTTGAACAGCTATTATCTCATAAGTTTTGTTGTTATTTAATTTTTCATCAGTTACTATCATACGAATATCATCATCCATAATCTCTTTTTTCTTATCACATAACAGTTTAAATCTTTCAAAAGCAGTGTTTAACTCATCATCTTTTATATCGCTAAAACCTAAATCTGCTAACTTATCTTTAAAAGCAGCTCTTCCAGAGTGTTTACCCAAAACTATAGTGTTGTTTTTTTCAATCCCTATATCTTCTGGTCTCATTATTTCATAAGTTTCTGCATTTTTTAACATACCATCTTGATGAATACCACTTTCGTGTGCAAAAGCATTTTTACCAACAATAGCTTTGTTTGGTTGTGGCTCAATCCCTGTAATAGTTGCTACCATCTTAGAGGCTTGATATATCTCTTTTGTATTGATTCTAGTATCATATCCATTAAATAGATCTTGTCTAGTTTTAAGTGCCATAACTATCTCTTCCATAGCAGCATTTCCAGCTCTTTCACCTAAACCATTTATCGTACATTCAACTTGTCTAGCACCTGCTTCAATACCTGCTAAAGTGTTAGCAACTGCAAGTCCTAAATCGTTGTGGTTGTGTAATGAAACTATTGCATTTGAGTTGATAGAATCAATAAAATCAACCATAGTTTTAACCATACCAGCAATCTCATTTGGTAATCTATATCCAACTGTATCAGGTAAGTTAATAGTAGAAGCTCCTGCTTCAATAACTGCTTGAGTTATCTCTTTCATAAAAGGTATTTCACTTCTACCTGCATCTTCTAATGAAAACTCTACATCATCAGTAAAAGTTCTAGCATAAGTTACAGCTTTTACAGCTCTTTTTATAACTTCATCTGGAGTCATTTTTAGTTTAAATTCCATGTGGATAGGACTTGTAGCTATAAATGTATGGATTCTTTTTAATTTTGCTTTTTCTATTGCTTTACCAGCAGACTTTATATCGTTGTCTACTGCTCTAGCTAATGAACAAATTGAACTATTTTTTATAGTTTGTGCAATTTGTGATATTGCATCAAAATCACCAGGGCTAGCTGCTGCAAATCCTGCTTCAATTATATCTACATTTAATTTTTCTAATTGTTGAGCTATTTGAATTTTTTCAGCTGTGTTCATTGATGCACCAGGAGATTGTTCACCATCTCTTAATGTTGTATCGAATATTATTATGTTTTTATTTTTTGTCATTTTATCACCTTCTTGGTTTAACTTTTATATTTATTTAAATTTTTATTTGGAAGTTTATTCTAAAATTGAATAATATTTATTTTACGAGCAGAAGTAGATTTGTACTTTTGAAGATTTTTGATTTTGTAATATATGTAGCTTTCATATCTACCTCCTAGTTTTTATTTTAATACTTTATTATAGTTAAATGTTGTTAAAAAGAATATTATTGATACTATCAATCTTTATATTTTGTATGAATTTCAACAATTTCATCAAATGATTCATTAAAAGCTTTTATACATTTAGGGTCAAAGTGTGTTCCACTTGATTTTAAAATAATATCTTTTGCTTTTTGTGGTTCCATACTATCTTTATAGCATCTTTTTGATACTAGTGCATCAAATACATCAGCAATAGCAACTATTCTTGCATTTAAAGGTATCTCTTCACCTTTTATCTTACTTGGATAACCAGTACCATCCCATTTTTCATGATGATAAAGTGAAATATCTCTAGCCTCTTTCATAATTTCAGATGTTGGATTTGCAAGTATATCTGCACCAAAACGGGAATGTTTTTCCATCTCAGCTCTCTCTTGAGTTGTTAGTTTTCCTGGCTTTAATAAGATATTATCATCAATTGCTAGTTTACCTATATCATGCATCGCACTTGCATGTTCTAAAATATATAGTTGGTTTTGTTTTAAATTCAATTTTTTACCAATAGCGATGCTATAATAACCAATTCTTTTAATATGTTCAGCTGTATCAGTATCTTTATATTCTGATGCTATTGCTAATCTAAAAAGTGTATCGGTATAAGCTTCTTTTAGAGAATCTTTCATTTTATTTGATGCTTCAATAGCTTCATTTATCTCAATAAAATAAGTACTTTTTAGTGATGGTATATTTAGATTTAATTCTTTTAATTGATGTGCCATATTTTGCAATTTTTCTATTGGATTTATAATAGCTTTTGATATAAGATAGCTAATAATTAAAAATATAATAGTTATTATAATAGTAAGGGTGATATTTAGTTGTTGATTTGCTTTAATTTCACCTAAAAAATCATCTTCTGGAACATACATACCTATTATCCAATTTATGTTATTTACTTTTAATGGTAAAAATAGTGAATGGTAAGTTATATCACCTTTTGAAGTAAATGTTAGGAATTGTTTAGACTGTATCTCTGATTTATAGATAGATTTTAATCTATTATATGCATCAATAGCGACACTATCCCCTAAATTAAATAATGTTACTAACTCAGAAGTTTGCTTATTTTCATCAAAATGGATCATCTCTTTGTTTGGAAAAGCTATCATATTTAAAGATTGATCCATCATAAAAACTTTACTATTTTCACTTATTTTAAGGTTTGATATAAATTTTGATAGTTCACTTATCTCTATATCAACGCCTACAACGCCAGCAATTTTATTTTTCTTATCATAGATTGGAGAAGCTGTTGTGATGCCAGGCTGTAAAGATGTAAAGAATACATATGGCTGTGTCCAAATAAGTGATTTTTGTTTTAAAGCCTCTATATACCAAGGTCGTACTCTAGGATCATAGTTGTCATATGTTGTTAATGTACTCAAAATTTTATCCATATTAGTATCAAATTGTCTTTTTATTCCAGTTCTATTTCCTAAATGATTTGATGTTATAACTTTTGTAAGATAACCATCTTTATTTCTTGATAACATAATAAAGTCACCATTTGTATTAGCATAATATATTGAGGCAAATTGTTTATTTATTTGAAGTTGTTCATAAAAGTATTTGATCATTACATCATGGTCTTTACTATTTACAACTTTTTTGGCTTCTAGTCTTTGTGTTAAATCTGCTGCATCTCTTGCTGTTTTTAAAAATGTTTTTGATTTATCAAGTGCAAAATCAGATATTGTATTCATTATATTATTTGAATGTTGTACCATAGCTTGCTTTGTTGAGTAGTATGATGAAAAAATTATTAACGATACAAGAAATATAATTACAAAAGCAAAGCCACCAATTAAGACACTTTTTATAGATAATTTCATCCATCTCCTTAAATATTAAATAATCTGATTAATTATAACATAAATTCTATAATTGTTAAATAAAAGGTATTCAAGTGAAATTTGGATACAATCAATATATAAATATAACATAAAGAAGTAAAAATGACATTTAGACAATTAGGATTATGCCAAGAGATTGCACAAGCATGTGAAGATAGAGGTTATGAATCACCAACAAAGATTCAAGAGGAAGCGATAGTTCATCTTTTAAGAACAAGAGATTTACTTGCAATTGCAAGAACTGGTACGGGAAAAACTGCTGCGTTTGTATTGCCAATGTTACAAAATATTAAAAACAAGCAAATAGAAGCTGTAAAAAATAATGATACATCAAGTAGAGCTTTAACAAAACTTATTATTGCACCAACAAGAGAGTTAGCTTTACAGTTAGAGAAAAGTGTAAAATCTTATGCAACACATATGGATATAGAGACTTGTTGTGTTTATGGTGGTTCAAATATTAAGCCACAGGTACGAAGACTTGAAGAGCGAGTTGATTTAGTAATTGCAACAACAGGTAGACTTATGGATCTAATCAGAAAAGGGAAAATCAATGTAACAAAAATTGATACACTTGTTCTTGATGAAGCAGATTCTATGTTGGATATGGGATTTGTAGCTGATATTGAAGAGATAATGAAAAATTTAACAAATTTAAAACAAGTTGTTTTATGTTCTGCAACACTTGGACCAAATATCAAAAAACTATCATCTCAACTCCTTCACAATCCAAAAGTTATTGAGATAAAGAGTAAAGATAGAGTAAATGATAGAATTGAACAGGTAGCATACCCTTGTACTGCTGAGAAAAAATTAGAGATGTTATCATTTTTAATTGGTACAAAAAATATGAAACAAGTTTTAGTTTTTTGTAAAACAAAAGCATCAGCAGAGGAGATTGTAAAAAACCTTAAACTTGATGGACTTAAAGCAGCTTCAGTTCATGGAGATAAAACTCATGGTGCAAGGGTAAAAGCAATTACTCAATTTAAAGAGGGACAAATAAGAGTTTTAGTTGCTACTGATGTTGCAGCTAGGGGACTTGATATAGTTGACCTTTTTTATGTGATAAATTTTGACTTACCTTTTATGCCTATTGATTATGTTCATAGAATTGGTAGAACTGCACGAGCTGGTAAAAATGGTATAGCTATATCTTTACTTGATGCTTATGATGTAGCAACAATCAGAGATGTTGAAAAATATATTGAACAAAAGATTCCACTTTTAGAGTTAGATGGTTTTGAAGTTGATAAAAGAATGAAGATGATAGCTACAAAGAAAATTGTAGAAACAAAAGATGATAAAAAAAGAAAAAAAACTGGTGGAGCATTTGGAAATAAAAAGAAAAGAAAAGATGCTAAAAATGCCCCAAAACAAAGAGGTAGAAGAATTATTGGTGGTAGTAAGAAATAAACTATGCAACAATATTTAGCTCTTAAAGCAAGTGCAGGAAGTGGAAAAACATTTGCACTAACTGTACGATATATCTCACTTTTACTTATGAATGCAGATCCTAAAGAGATATTAACTCTAACTTTTACAAATAAAGCAGCAGCACAAATGGCCCATAGGATATACAACACACTTATCACTTTAGGAAGTGACAAAGATATTTTAGATGCTGTTGAAAAAGAGACAAATCTTTCTAGGGAAATAATTTTAGAAAAAAAAGATACTCTAATAAATAAGTTTATAACATCAGAGTTAGCTATATACACTATAGATAAGTTTGTAAATAAAATCCTAAGAGAGTTTAGTGGATATATAGGTATAAATGATGATTTTAGTATAAAGTTTGATGATGAAGAGTTACTTTTATATAAGTTTCTAAGCTCACTTGATGAACAACAATTTGATAGTTTAATATCATTTGCACATACAGAAAAAAAGAAATTAAACTCTATTGTTGAGCTTTTTAAAATACTAATAGATAAAAATGAAAAATTAGAAACCATAGAGTATCCACCACAAAGTTATACTGCTGTTAAAATAGCAATAATGGAAGATGCAAATATCATCAAAAATTTTATCGATAAAAGTGCTGTTTCAAACTCTGGATATAAAGCAGTTGATTTTAAAAATGTAGATCAACTTTTAGATAAGGGAAAAACTTGGCTTACAAAAGATAGTTTAAGTGAATTTAGCTATTTTAAAAAAGCAAAGCCACCTGTAGAGTTAGATGATAACTTAGATAAGTTACAACAAAATATAGTTTTGTATTATTCTATACAAGAGAGCATTACACTTAAAAATCTTTTCAATATTTTTGAAGATTTTAAACAATTTAGAGTAAATTATAATAAACAAAGAAACTCTTTAGAGTTTAGTGATATTACAAATATAGTATATAATATACTTGAAAATCATATAGATAAAGATTTTTTATATTTTAGACTTGATACAAAATATAACCATATCTTAATAGATGAGTTTCAGGATACTTCAACTTTACAATACAAAATACTATATCACCTAATAGATGAGATAATATCGGGAAATCCAGAGGTTTACAAAACATTCTTTTATGTGGGAGACATTAAGCAATCAATCTATAGATTTAGAGGTGGAACTAAAGAGCTTTTTGATTATGTTGCAAAAGTATTTAATGAGAGTTTAGTGGTTGAACTACTTGATACAAACTATAGAAGTAGTAAAAATGTTGTAGAGTTTGTAAATGATGTTTTTACAAAAACAAAAAATTATGAGTATGACCCACAAAAAGTAAATAGCAAAATAGAAGGGTTTGTAGAAGTTACACCATTTGCTATGGATGAAGAGGATATATACAATGAGATATATAAAAAAGTAGATAGCTTACTAAAAACTGGAATAGAACCTTCAAATATAGCGATACTAACATATACAAATAAAGATGTATTAAATGTTTATGAATATCTAAAGGAAAAAATCCCAACTTTATCTATAGTTACAGAGATGACCTCAAAGTTAGTAAACCAACAAAATGTAAATGCAGTTATAAATGGTATCAAGTACCTATATTTTAAAGAAGATATTTATAGAGTAAATTTTAATAGTTTAGTTGGGTTTGAGTATTTTAAAGAGTTTAGTTTTTATATCGATATAAAAACAAATGATTTGGTTACGGTTGTAAAAAACTTAGCTTATTTTTATGATATAGTTGATGAAAATGTTATTAAACTTATTGAACTTTGCAGTTCTTATGAGTCTATAGTAGATTTTGTTTATGATATTGATAAAGATGATTCTACTGTTGTATCTTCGTCATTAGTTGGTCTACAGATATTAACTGTATTTAAATCAAAAGGTTTAGAGTTTGATACTGTTTTAGTGCTTGATAGAATCACGAGAAAAAATCCAGATAGGTCATCACTTTTGTTTGATTATGATGATATAAATCTAAATAAGATTTTTTATAAACGGTCAAAAAGAGAAAACCTTGATATATATTATGAAGAGGCTTTAAGTAAAGAGAAAAGCTTAGTTGTAGCAGATGAGTTAAATATACTTTATGTATCACTTACAAGAGCAAAAAATAATCTTATTGTATTTAAAAAACCAAAAGGTAGTGTGTTTGATTATCTTGGAGAGTTTGATTTAAAAACTATTGGAGAGTTATATATAGATAAGAAAATATCAAAAAAGATAGAACAAAAAGTTGAAGTATCATATACACCTTTAAATTTAGGTTATCAAGAGAAACAAAAAAAAGTCAAAGATGATGAAGATACTATAATAGCAAGAAATTTTGGTATTGCAACTCATTATTGTTTAGAGATGATGAAAGAGTTTAGAGAAGATAGTTTAAAAAAAGCTATATTTATGACAAAAAATAGATATGGAAATATTTTAGTTGAAGATGAGTTTGATGATATTTATAATAGAATCCAAAAATTAATAGATGATAAAAATTTTAAAAACTTGATAGATGATTCAACATATACCAAAGAACAATCTTTAATATTTGAAAATGAACATAAAATTATAGATCTATTGATAGATTCAAAAGATGGATATAAAGTTGTTGATTATAAAACAACAAATAACAAAAGTGATACACATAATACACAGGTTTTGAAATATATAGAAGCTATCAAAGAAATTACAAGGTCTCAAAATGTAAAAGGATATATAGTTTATCTACATAAAGATAGGATAGATATAGTTAATATTTAAATAATTTAACACAAAATAAACACAATTAAATAATATACTCTTTTTATAAATAAAAATTATTAAAGGACTTACTATGAGACAATATGAATCGTATAGATGTAATAAATGTGGAAATATAGTTGAAGTACAAAGT
>JAYEOQ010000027.1:0-5311 GCA_034723215.1 Campylobacterota bacterium
CCATCTCGTAAAGATCACTTGCATCAGTTATCGCTTCACTTGCTTTTTTAAATTTATTTTGCCGACCTAGTAGTCTATTCTTTTCTTGTGATATTTTTGTGGCATGCTCTTGATTATTCCAAAATTCAGGTTCTTGTTCGAGTGTAGTTATCTCTTCAAGTCTTGTTTGTATATCATCTGGCTTTAGTATAAGCTCAATATTTTCTAATTTTTGATTTAATGTTTTTAATAGTTGTGTATATTCATAATTATCCATAAAGTTATTGTATCTAATTTATAGTTATAAAGGATTTATCACAATCTTTTATAAGGTTTTTTATATCTAACTGTTTCATCACCAGCATTAATAGCACAGTTAAATTGGTAGTCAACCATTTTTTCAAATGGTAGTAAAAATTTTTGAAATTTTATCTTTTCTATATTTTCAATATTATGATAATCCAATAACTCTAAAATACACAAAGTTGACTCCATAGTTGATAAACAATAAGAGTTTGGTTGAGTTTTTATCTTAAAAGCTGATGATTTTGTATGCTCAAAACTTACTCGCGGTATATTGTGCAAATTTCTACTAACCCTTAATATCTTTTTAGAACATGCCCAAGTTGAATCTATGATAAAAATAACATTTGTTTTATTTTCCTCTTTGATATTATTTGTATTTAATTTTATAGTATCAACCCCAGGATAAAGTATAAAACAATTGTGTTTTGGATTATCAATCAAAGAGTTTATCTCTTTATGATTTGAGAAGTCTATTCCGATATAAATAGCCGAATTTTCTAAAGAGAGATGTGTAAAATGCCCTGTACCATTTTTAGTTTTTTTAAACTCTCGTGGGTGCATAAGTATCACAAACTTTGTATTTGTATCTATTTTATTTACATATCTACACATACAACTTGTCTTTGGTCTAAAACATTTGTAACACTTATCTCTAGTATCGTGGTCAATCTCTAATTTACTTATCATTTTGAGATTCTATCCATATTTTTCTTAGTTTTATTAGTGGCTATTGCTTCATACGGATTTTCGGGCCAATAATGTCGTTTGTATTTACCTCTTAACTCTTTTCTCACCTCATCGTATGAGTTCTCCCAAAAGCTTTTTAAATCATAAGTTATAGCAATAGGTCTAAAAGCTGGACTTAAAAGATGAACTTGCAAGGCAATACTATTATTTAATATCTTTGGAGTTTTCATCATACCAAATATCTCTTGTATTTTTACAGATAATATTGGTGTTTCTAAAATAGAATAATCAATATCTATACTTGAACCACTTGGTACTTTTATACTTTTAGGTAATAACTGACCTATTAATTGTTGTTTATCCCACGATATTTGAGATAATAAAATAGTATAAATATCTAACTTTTCTAATTTTACAATATCATCAACACCATTTAAATATGGCTCTAACCACTCTTCTAAATTATTTAAAAGTGATTCATCACTAAAGTCTGGAAAAGTTTCTTTTTTATAATGGAGATTTAGAAAATTTATCTTATCTTTTAAACTCTTTGCTTTTTTACTCCAAGATAAAAGTTCCAACCCCTCTTTTTGTATCAACTCTATTAAAAGTTTTTTAAAATCTTGATTTTCACTATTTTTACTTGCTTGTGAATATAGTTCAAGATTTAAAAACTTTGTATGCTCTTTTATATCAAATTTTTTCTTTTGTTTATTATATTTGATTGATTGTTCAGTTTTTATAAGATGTGTAAAATAGCTTTCAATATCCTCTAAAGTTATAGCTATTGCTTGATTTATATATGAATCTTTATTGTTCGCATTTAAGTTTGGCACTACTAAAAACTGCTCATTGAAAAGGGTATCTTCTATATCAATTTTTGCACCTTTACTGTTACTTAGTTTATATCGGTTATCATCTTTTACTCTTTGTTTTGCCAATCTATCTGGATATGCAAAAAGTACAAATATAGCTATCATATTAGGCAACACTGGTTTAATATTTTTACTAAGTTTCTTTATCTTTTTTAACTTTGTATAAAAAAACTCACCTTGGGTTAATATCTCTTTTGCTCTGTATTTATTTATATATGAGCTATCTAAATCTTTATTTACAAGGTGATTAAATCTATCTTTTATATCTGAAGATTTATAACTATTAGTAAATATATCTTGAGAACTCAACATTGAAGCTAATAAACATGCTTCATATCCATACCCCATATCGGAAGCTTTTAAAATCATATATGAATATCTAGGATGAAGTCCAAGAGCTAATGAATCTTTTCCAAAGTCAGTTATCATAAAATCATCATCTAACATCTGTAGCTCTTTTAGTATCTCTTTGGTATCATTTATAATTGAATTTTCAGGAATATCAAGCCACTTTAACTCAGACATATCCTCCACACCCCATAATGCCAAATCAAGAATAAGTGAACTTAAATCGGTTCGTAAAATTTCTGGTTTCGTAGTTGGATTGAGTATCTTTTTTTGATGCCAAAGTTTATAGCACTTTCCATTTGACAATCTACCTGCCCTACCACCTCTTTGAATAGCTGAGTCTTTTGATATAAAAGTAAGTTCAAGATGATCCATCCCATTTAAGTAGTTATATCTAGATAGTTTTTCTAATCCACTATCTATTACTACCCTTACACCCTCTATAGTTAGTGATGTTTGGGCAATATTTGTTGAGAGTATTATTTTTCTTTTTGTGTTTGGCAATATTGCTCTATCTTGCTCTTTTTTTAATAGTGCTGAATATAAAGGTAGTATCAATATATCACTATTTTTTAGATTTTGTTGAAGAAGTTTTTCTAAGTTTTTTATCTCTTTTACCCCTGCTAGAAAAACCAATATATCCCCATCATCATTTTTAATAGCACTATCAACACTATCATATAAAATAGAATTAATAGTTTTAAAATCTGGTTGCTTTATATTCTCTTTTAGATATATATCTTCAACCTCAAAAACTCTACCTTTTGAAGTTACAACAGATAGATCTCCTATAAGATTTACTATAGCAGCTGAGTTTAAAGTAGCAGACATAATTAACAACTTTAAATCATCCCTAAGCAACTCTTGAACTTGTAAAGTCAAAGCCAAAGAGAGGTCAGTATGGATACTTCTTTCATGAAATTCATCAAAAATTATCATTGCTACATTTGACAAGGATTGATCACTTTGTAGCATCCGTACAAGTATAGCCTCTGTTACAACTAATACTTTAGTTTTTGATGATTTACAACTATCCATTTTAACTTGATAACCTATACTCTCTCCTACTTTTTCATTTAAAAGTTTTGCCATTTGAGTAGCTACCATTCTAACAGCTACTCTTCGTGGTTCTAACATAATAATAAGTTTATTTTGAAGCCAAGATTCATTTAGCAAAGAGATAGGGACAACTGTACTTTTACCAGCACCTGGAGGGGCTTGAAGTATCAGCTTATTATCATTTTTAAGTTTTAATTTTATATCATCTAAAACATCATATATAGGTAGGTTTATCATTGGTGATATTATACTTTAAAAATGCTATGAACATCTAAATAATTCTTAAATCACCTCTAAGAACATTTTTATTTATTATTTAATATCAGCCTAACCAACAAAAAGATAAAATTATGATACTAATTAAAATGAGGGATAGATGATAGAAAAATTAAAACAAAATTTAGCTAACTACGATAAAGCTTTAATATCATTAGAATCAAATATAACAAAAATAAAAAATATGCCTCAGGATGCTGAAGATTTTGATATATACAGGGACAGTACAATACAAAGGTTTGAATACTCTATAGAACTATCTAAAAAACTTATGGGAAATTATATAGAATTTATAGACAAAAGAGTACATGGACAAAAACTTATACTCAAAAAAGCTTATGAATTTGACCTAATAGAGGATGAAATTTGGTTTGAGATGATAGATGACAGAAATATCACGTCACATGAGTATAGTGAAAACTTAGCCAAGGAGTTACTATTTAAAATATATGATTACTCTATAAAATTAAGAGAATTTTTTAATATTATAAAAAAACAGATTGATGCTGTATGAGTTATAATTTAGATGATAAAGTGGTTCAAAAACTAAAAAACTTTTTTCAGCAATTTGATTTTATTGATAAAATTGTCCTATTTGGTTCAAGAGCAAAAAATACAAATAATCCTAAAAGTGATATAGACCTTTGCATATTTTCAAAAACTATGGATAAAAATGAATTTAGCAAATTAAGATTAGAGATAGATGAACTACCTATTTTATATCATATTGATATTGTTCATTTTCAGAGTGTTGATAATGAGTTAAAAGATAATATTTTAAAAGATGGAAAGTTATTAATATAACTACTCTCTGAGCATAATTATACCGGCAAATCGTCCACAACTTTTATCATTTCTATATGAAAAGTAGTTTTGATTTGAGCATTTTGTACATATTTGAGATATCTCAATATTTTTTATTTTTATACCTTTTTGTAAAAGTTGTTGTTGGTTTATAGCTTGTAGGTCAATGTTTCTATTGTTTACAAACTGCTTTCCAAACTTTCGCTTTGTTTGTGTAGCTAACTCAATAGATACCTCATAACAACATTTTTGGATACTAGCACCTAACTGTACCTCTATATTTTTAGCTTCACACCCATAATCATTTATCATCTTATCTATTGTTTTAGCAGAGATATTTTGAAAAGTCCCCTCTCTACCTGCATGAGCTACTGCGATTACTCTTTTTATTTTATCATAAAACAGTATAGGGATACAATCAGCCACCATAACCATAAGTGGTGTATTAATTTTGTTTGTAATTAACCCATCACACCTTTGGGCATTTTTGTTATCTTGTACATCTCTTACTATACTAGAGTGTATCTGCTCCATATATTGAAGTTTTTTACTATTATAGTTATATTTTAAAGCTAAATTTTCTCTTGCTTTATCAACACTATCATTATCATTTGTAACATGATATGCAATGTTTAAATCATCAATATTAGTAAATATCGCTAATAGTTCTTTGGTGGTTTTAATTCTAAATCCTTATTATAATAACTAATAAAAAAGGGAGATTCAGTATGAAATCTCCCTCTTTATTTATTATACTTAAATAATCACTTTTACCTAAGTTATCACTTTATAGTGAATTAATTTTATCGTTAAATATTAACAATGTTAAATATGTGAAATCCTCGTCATTCGTACCTCCATATTGTTTTAATACCTATATTATAACACGATTCAACATTAAATATTGCTTAAATTATTAAACTTTTTCTTATATTTTCATCTAATATCTTAATAGGTAAAATTTGGGTATAATGACC
>JAYEOQ010000028.1:0-5188 GCA_034723215.1 Campylobacterota bacterium
AAATTTATATTAAACAACCTCATAAACTTGTTTGGAAATATGATGTTCCTATAGAGAAGCTTGTTTACATAAATAATAAAATAGTAACTATTATAGAACCTGATTTAGAACAAGCAATTATATCAAGACTAGAGCAAGAGATAAATATATTAAAACTTTTAAAAGATGCTGTTAAAGTTAAAAAAAATATTTATAAATCAAATCTTAACAATAGAGATTATTTGATTCAAATTATAGATAATAAGTTAACACAAATAAAATATAAAGATGAGATAGACAATAAAATAACAATAGATTTTAAAAATATAAAACAAAATCAAGATCTACCAGAAAATATTTTCAAATTTCATATTCCATTTGAGTTTGACATAATAAGAAAATAATATAAAAAAAGATACAATTCCAACTAAGGTACAATAAGTAATAGCTTGTAGATTCTACAAGAGGAAAGTCTGAGCTGCTGTGAAGAATGGTTCCATCTAACGGATGGCTGGGGTAACCCAAGGGACAGTGCAACAGAAAGTAAACTACCATTGTTCTTGGTTAGAGTAGTGGAAAAGGTGAAACGGTAAGGTAAGAGCTTACCAATGTTTTGAGTAATCATTACAGTTATGTAAACCCAACCTGGCAGCAAGAAAAGAGTGGTAAAATCTTCACGATATATGTCTTTTCGCTATAGTGGTTATGTGAATAATCATCTAGATAAATTATTACTAAATACAAAACTCAGCTTATCGTTGTACCTTTTTATCTATATCATTAAATTATAGTAGGACTAAAAGCTTTAGTACTTACATCTACTTTATTACCAATTATTAAATTCTCAGCTTCATTTGAACTTATAACAACTTCAACTAACTGTTGTCCAATAGCAACAATAGCTACATAAATAACATCAACTTTAATAATATCTAAAAGTTCACCTTCAAATGAAAACTTAGAACTACCACTAGTCTTTAGTAATACCTCTTTTGCTACTCCATCATCTATTATTTTACCTTGGTTTAAAACAATCACTCTATTGCTTAGCCTATAGATCTCACTTGGGTCATGACTTACCATAATTGTTGTTGTTCCAAACTCTTTATGTAGTGTTAAAATCTCATTTTGTAATTTTGTACGCATTGTAGGGTCTAAAGCTGATAGTGGTTCATCCATCAAAAGTAATTTCGGTCTATTCATCATAGCACGACATAAACTCACTCTTTGCTTTTGTCCACCACTTAGTGTATTTGGTAATCGTTTTTTTAATTCACTTAATTCTGTAATATCCAACAGATGATTGGCTAACTCTTTATCTTTTGTAACAAAAAGTAAGTTTTCTTCTATGCTCATATTTGGAAATAGTGCATAATCTTGAAATACAAAACCAATTTTTCTTTTTTGAGGTTCTAAAAACAAAGAGTTATCTTGCCACTTTTCACCATCAACTTCTAAACTACCTTGGGCATCTTCTAACCCTGCTAATACTCTTAACAGTGTAGTTTTACCACTACCACTAAGACCTGTAAGAGCTACAAAATCATTTTGTTTTATATCTAAACTTACATCCAAGTCCATCAGTCCATTTGAACCATGTAGTTTTTTATTTATATCAATTTTAATCATCTTGAAACCTTATTTTTTTATAACTCTCTTTATCACTTGCCACAATATAGTTAAGATAAGATACCATTTTGTTTTTAAAAGTTGTATTATTTTATAAAGTCCCAAATATAAAATTTGCTTTTTAAGTTCTGGTTTTAATCTATTAAACCTGTCTTTTAACCAAAAGATTAAATAAATAGCTAAAAATAAAAGGAGTATATAAAATAACAACCGTAACATTAAATCTAAAACTTCCCTAGTTTCTTACCCTGTTTTGCATTAAAAATATAAACGCTAAGTAACACAAAAAAACTCATTACAACCATTATTGCACTATATATATGAGCCGAAGTATAATCCATAATCTCAACCATCTCATAAATAGCAACAGAAGCTACTTTTGTCTCAGAAGGGATACTTCCACCAACCATTAAAACAACTCCAAACTCACCAACAGTATGTGCAAAAGTAATTATGATTGCTGTTAAAACTGCTGGTTTTATATTTGGTAGAGCAACTTTTATAATTGTTTCAAATTTACTTTTTCCTGCAATATATGAAGCTTCTAACATATTTTTATTTATAGATTCAAATCCACCTTGTAATGGTTGAACCATAAAAGGTAAACTATAAAAACAACTAGCTACTACAAGCCCAGTAAAATTAAATACAAGTTTTATATCAAAATACTCATCAAAAAATGACCCAACAGGTGAATTAGCAGATAAAACTACAAGTATATAAAACCCTAAAACTGATGGAGGCAATACAATAGGAAGTGCCGTCAATGCCTCTAAAACAGGTTTTGATTTTGATTTTGTTTGAGATAGATACCAAGCTAGTGGAACACTTATTATAAACAGTATGATAGTTGTAATACCAGCTAATTTAAAAGATAGTAAAAAAGGTTCATATTCTAAGTTTAAAAGTGTTTCAATCATTTAATATCTCACTTATAGATAACTCACTAGCTTTTATAAATGCTATCACATTATCCCCTACTTTTAAATTCATCTTTTTTGATGATGAGATTGTGATTATAGATTCTAAAATAGTATCAAAATATTTCAGATTTATACTACTTAAAAGCTTCCCATTTTCTATAGAGTCTATAGTAACTTGTAGTTGATTTGAGTAACTAATCTCTCCACTATAGTTTTTCCCTATTGCTATATGTGATGATTTTGCTAAAAGTTTTACTTTTGTACCAACTTTTATATCTTCATTTAAATCTAAACTCATCATAGATAAAACTTGATTATTAAACTCAAATTTTACAATATTTAAACTATCACAATTTTGTATCTCTTTTACAACTGCTATTATACTACTCATGGAACTATATATCCAAATTTTATAAGTATTTTTTTTGCTTTGTCACTTAACATAAAATCATAAAAAGCTTTTACATCATTATTTAGTTTTGCTGTTTTCAATATCACTATACCTTGGTTTATTGGTGTATATAGATTTGGGTCTACATCTGCCCAATTTATACCTTTTTTATACATAGACATTTTAGGGCTATATAGTGATGATTTTGCTATAAAACCTAAATCTGTAGCTGTAACTGCATAAGATACTGTTTGTGATATTGATTCCCCATATATATATTTATTTTTAGATTTTTCATAAACTTTTCCGTTTTTAAGAGCTTCTATAGTAGCTTTTCCATACGGCGCTGTTTTTGGATTTGCTACTGCTATTTTATCTATTTTTGAACTTAAAACTATATCAATACCTTTACTGAAATCTTGTTTTTTACCACTAAAAAAAGCTAAACTCCCTTGTGCATAAACAATTGGTTTTGTTATTGCTACACCATCTTTGTATAAACTATTAGGGTATTTCATATTTGCTGACATAAAAAGCTGATATGGTGCGCCATATTTTATCTGTGCAGTTAATTTTCCACTACCACCTAAAGTTACTTTTACTTTTATATCTGGATAAAGTTTATTAAACTCTTTTTTTAACTCATCTATTGCATAGCTTACATTTGCCGCAACTGCTATTTTAATATCTCCTGCAAATAAAGAGTTACATATAATTAAGCTTACGATTATAATTTTTTTAAACACTTTAGTCCCCTATTTCAGAATCATTATATGATAACTCTTTTAATATTTGATTTTAAATTTGTTAAAATCTCATACTTTATTGTTTTATGAATATTTGATAAAGTTGTAACATCATTAAATACACAAACTTCATCATCATCACCAACACAAGAAAAACTATCCATAGATACTCTTCCTAATATCTCTTTATTGTTTGCTATTGTTGCAATTACTCCATCAGGTATTCTAAACAACCCATTTCCATACCCAATATCATAATTTGACACTGTTAAATCTGAAGAAGATATATAAGCACAACTTCCATAACCTATATGATCCCCCTCTTTTAGATATTTTGTTGTTATTTTTTTTGCATAAAGTGATAGTATTGGTTTAAGATATTTTTCCTCCTCTAAATCCAAATACCCATAAGACCCTATCCCTATTCGTGCTATATCATACTGATTCATATCAACTTTGTGCACACCAGCACTATTTGCACAATGTACCCTAAAATCATAATTTATAAGTTTTTTTATTTGAGGGATAACTTCAAGAAACTTTTTCTCTTGTATTTTAGTTGTATCATTATCTTCATCTGCACAACAAAAATGTGTAAATACCCCATTTAATTTTAGTTTATTATCTTTTATAATATTTATTGAATTTTCAATTTGTGATATTTCGATACCATTTCGGTTCATCCCTGTATCAATTTTTAATTCTATTTTACTATTTTTGGGAACTTGTTTTAAGTTTTCTATTGAATTTATTGATAATATCACATTATCATCTTTTATTTCTGGAATATCATATAAAACTAAGATACTCTCAAAGCTATATTTTTTGGCAACTTTTGCCTCATCTAAATCTCTAACAAATACATTTTTTATACCATATTCACTACACATAGAAGCGATTTGCTCTATACCGTGTCCATAAGCATTATCTTTTAAAGCGATTGAAAGTTTATCTTTACCACCACATTTAGAACTAAAGTAGTCAAGATTATGAAAAAATGATTGTTTATTTAATTTAATATATCCCATTTGGAATTATAGCAAATGATGTTTTAATTTTCATTTGGTATAATCATATTTATGAAAATAGCTGTATTATCTGATTCACATAGAAAAATAGACTTAACAAAAGATGCAATTGATATGTTAAAAAGTAAAGGTGCCCAATTTTTAGTTCACGCAGGCGATTTAGAGATAAAAGAAAACCTTGATTTATTAAAAGACTCTGGTCTTATATATACAAGTGTGTTTGGAAATAATGATTATAATCTTTTCCAATATCAAGAGCAATACAACATAAACAAAGAGCCTTACTATTTTAAAATAAAAGAGTTAAAGTTTAAATTGATGCATATACCTCAGTTTATGTCACCAGATAGTGATATAATTATTCTAGGTCATACTCATATACATGAGCATCAATATGTTAATGATACTTTATTTTTAAATCCTGGTGAAATATGTGCTAGAGAGAAAGATTTGACAGAGTGTGTACTTTTAGAAGTTACAGATACACACTAT
>JAYEOQ010000029.1:0-5184 GCA_034723215.1 Campylobacterota bacterium
TAAACCGTACATACTGCTACCACTTCCATATGATAACTTTCTATTAAATATAAGTTTATCATCCTCTTCATTATATAAAACACTAAGATGTAAACATATTATATTTTTTAATTTCTCTATCTCTTTTATCTCTGGAAGTTGATGCAGATGGGTAGCAAATACAAATATAGACTTTAAATTTGCTAACTTTAAAATAGCAGATGCTACGATGCTAACTCCACTCATAGTTTCCGTGCTATGACTTATCTCATCTCCTAGAATTAAAGAGTTTGATGTTGCACGATTAAATATATTTTTAAGTTCAAGCATCTCAACTGCAAAAGAAGATAACCCCTTAGCTATATTATCACTACCTGATATCCTAGTAAAAAGTTCATCAAATAGACAAAATCTCATAGATTTTGCAGGTACATAAAATCCAGCTTGAGCCATAATTACTGCGATACCTATAGATTTCATCAAAGATGATTTTCCACTACTATTGATACCATATAGTAATACCCCGTGCATCTTATTGTCCATCATATTATCTGGTCTTGCATTTTTTACTATCACATTATCTTTGTACTCTTTTCCAGTTTTTGTTAAATCACCTAGAATAATATCGTTTGGTACATAGATACCATTTTGTTCTGTTGATTCAATTATTGGGTGTCGTAACTCTATAAGTTCACAAAAGTTTGAGCCATCTATATCCTCTTTTTTTACAATTTTTGGTTGGATATAGTTGTACTTTTTTGCAGTTTTTATGTTTGATACTGTTAAATCTATTTCAGCTATAAATGAAACTAAATCTAACAATATAGTAGAAAACTTTTTCTCATATAAAGCTATCATATCTTTAAATACAAGTTTATTTAATTCTATAATTTTTTGTAAATTGTGTACATATTTATCTGAAATTGTACTTGTAAGGGAGTTTGTTATTTTTACACTATTTGTTTGTATTTTTATATTGAAATCTTTAAAAAGATATAACTGGTCATCTATTATAAGATGTGATTCAAGTAGCTCTTTTTTGATACTTGAAAATCTATTTTTTGTTAATCCTATAAAAAATCCATCTTTTCCTAGTCGTGTGATAGAGATAAGGTTTTTATCTTCTGATTTTAAAAACTTTAAAATATGTGTTCTAAATATATCAAGTTTATCTGTTAAGAGTATATTTTCTTCTAAAAGTTTATCTATTTTACTATCAATACCAGATGCAATTATATTTGAATCTATATCTTTTAACATAAACTTTCCACAACTTGTTAAATCAAAGGTATCTTCAATAGTTTTAAGGAAAATATTTATCTCATCACTACTGCAAGGTGGTTTTACAAAGTTATAGTTCTCCATAAACTTTACAATCTCTTTGATGCTGTTTAGTGAATCAAAAAGATAGTTAAGTTCAAAGGGGTGAAGTCTATTTAACTTTATCCTTCTTGTAAGTCTTTCAATATCATAAATATTACTAAGATGTGTTTCAATAGGTGCATGATAATCATACAAATCAGAAGATAGTTTATATCTTCTTTTCAACTCTTTTTCATCTTTTATAGGGTGTGTTAGTCTCTCTTTTAAAAGCCTTTTTCCCATTGCTGTTGATGTGTTGTTTATCAGTTTTAGCAGGTTTGGTTGATGTGGAGTTTCTAGTATATTTAACTGTTCAAGTGCATTGTTTCCTAAGTAGATATATTTACTAATATCAAGTTTAACAGGCATAGAGAGTTTTTGTATGATTTTACTATCATGACCTATTACAAAATCTATTAAAATAGCTAAAGATTCACTAGCAAGGGCATATCTTTCCATATCTAGATGTTCTATAGGAGTTAGTAGTGATTCTATCTCAAAGACATTTTTAAATAGTTCATTTTGATAGTTTATTTTTGGTCGTATTTGTGAGATATGAAAAGTTTTATGTGAAAGTTCAAGGTATTCACAAACCTCTTTTTGATCTATTATTTTATCTGCAAAGGTTATTATAACCTCACTTGTTTTGTGCATATTCATATAGTTAAAAACTTCATCAAGTGCAAAGCTTGGGTCTTCGCTAGTTCCAAAAACTTCATTGTAAAAACATTTTCCAGTTGTAACATCGATACAAGTATAACCAACTAGATAGTTTCCTCTAATTTGGTCTACAACTATAGAAGTTATATTGTTCTCATCACTAGAAACTGCAAAATCAAAGTTAGTCCCTGGAGATATTATAGCTTCTAAAACTCTTTTTACATTTGGTGGAAATCCTACTTGTTTTATGATTGCTATTGTATATTTTTGCTCTTGAATGATTCGGTTGATATGTTTTTCAAATGAAACAGCAGGCACTCCAGCCATTAATGGATTTGATTGGTTGTTTTCTAAAATTGATTTGTTTTTTCGTGTAAGTTGGATATTTAAAAGTTCAGCTATCTCTTTAGCTTTTCCGATTTGTTCCTCATCATTATTTACCTCATATACTTCAAAAAATGTACCTATCTCCATAAGTACAATTGTATCTTTACCGTATTTTGATTCAAATAGTTGTTGAAGTTGGAAATACTTCTGTGTTAAAAGTAAGCTATCATCTTCTAATATTTCTGTTACTTGTATCTTCATTGCTTGTATTTTATCTAAAGTTTCATTTATATTATATATAGATCATTTGCTATTTAACGCAAACCATATTTCTACCATTTTCTTTTGCTTCATATAAAGCATCATCACATCTTTTAAATATTGTTTTCATAGTATCATCTTCTTTATATTGAGTTATACCAAAACTAGCTGTTACCCCACCTGCAACCTCATGTGATAAATTTTCAATTTTTATTCTTAGTTTTTCACAAACAATTTTTGCCTCTTGGGCATTGGTCTCAGGAAATAATATAACAAACTCTTCCCCTCCCCATCTTGCAAATGTATCTGTGTCTCTAACATTTTCATTAATACATTTAGATAACATAATAAGAACTTCATCACCAATTAGATGTCCATAAGTATCATTGAAATTCTTAAATTTATCAATATCAATTATTGCTATTGATAAATTTCGTTTATATCTTGTATCTCTTTTTAACTCTTGTTCAACAATCTCATCAAATTTATTTCGATTATAAACAGATGTTAAAGTATCATAAAACGCTTTATTTAAAATATTTATCTCTTTCTTTTTTAGCTCTGTTATATCAGTTAGTGTTACAAGATAGTTTTTATCCCCTTTATGGTTAGTTTTAACTATATTTATGGCAAATGATTTTGGACTTATTGATTTATCTAAAATTGATACAACTCTATCCTCTTTTGTAGTTCGTGATAAAAGATCAACAAAGGTCTCATCCTTGGCTGCAAGATTTTCATGCAGGTATCCATCTATGGATGAAAATATACTTAAAATTGTTTTATCATTATCTTGATTAAACTCTTTATCGTTTTTAATATTTAAAAATTCTTTAAATTTTTTATTTGAAAATCCTATATCTTTAAAATCTGTTGAAAACATCATATCTTCAGTAAAATTTAATACATCATCTAATAGTTTATGATCTTGCTTAAGTAGTTGTTTTGATATGATTTGTTGATATATGAAATATCCTAAAATAAGCAATACAAAAAATGATATGATTCTAATAGTTACTTAACTTTCGCACCAAAAAGTATCAATAAAATATCAGTATAATCCATATATACTAATCTTAATCATATAAATTACAACTCTATTGACATTAAAAATGAAATACTAAATATATAAAATAATCTTTAAATATAATTTTATAAACTCTGTATTTTAAAGGCTTTAACACCATTATTTAGCTATAATATGGCTCTTAAAAAAGAGGTTTATTAATGAATATTCAAGAAAAAATAACTAATATTATAAATGATAAGTTGAAAAATCCTATTTTCAAGACAATGCAAATATTAAGCATAAAAACAATTTTATCTCAAAGTAATTTTACTAAAAAAGATGGTGTTAGTGTTTATATGGTAGTTATCCATTTTGTCTATATGTTGGTTATGAATAAAAAAATATCAACATTTTCAAATCAAAGTGATGATAGTTTAAAAAAAGATGTTTATTATAGATTACTTAGTAACAGTGGCTACAACTGGAGGAAACTATTATCATTATCAACATTAAAAATACTAAAATTACTTCATAAAGTACAAGATAAAAAAGCTGTAAGAGTTTTAATTATTGATGACACAGTTGAGGGTAAAGTTGGTAAAGATATAGAGGGTAGTAGTGACTACCTATGGAGCAATAAAGAGAAACGAACTATTAGAGGTATCAATGTTGTATCTTTAAATTATAGTGATGGTTTCTCTAACTTTATGTTAGATTTTACAATTGCAACAAATAAATATGCACGGGTAGCATTAGAAAATTTTACAAATACTATAGACTATAGAAGTAATGCTCATAAGCGAAGACTAGAAACTCTCAAAGGAAAATCACAAATAGCTATTGATATGGTTAAAAGAGCTGTAAACAATGGTATATATGCTGACTATCTACTTGTAGATAGTTGGTATTCTAAACCATCTTTTATCAAGGAGATGAATGATTTAGGATTAAAAGTTATAACAAGAGTTGCAAACAATAATAAAATATGGAATTTTACAGGAGATAAAAAAACACTCAATGGTATCTATGATAAATATAAAAAATTAAAAGATATTAAGTCTGGTACATATGGTAAAAAAGTAAAATATACATATTTTTCAGTTATAGTTGAGCATAAAAAAGCTGCTAGAATTAAAATAGTATTTTTAAAAACTAAAGATAAATTAATTCCTATTGTATCTACAGATTTAGATATTAGTGATGAAGTAATAATTGAAACATATAGAAGAAGATGGGATATAGAACAAGGCTATAAAGAGCTTCGTGAATACTTTGGATTTGGTAAAGAAGAGAATAGAATCTACGAGGCACTTATTGCTCGTATAACACTATCATTCTTTACCTATAATATTGTCAGCTATATCAATCGTATTAGTCATGAACCTAAAACCATTGGTGGATTATTTAAAGATTTAGAATGTGAACTTCATACTTTAGCAATTGCTATGCAAACTTTTATATTAATACTTGATGAGATAGCACAAATAGAAGAGGTTGTAAATAGAAATGATGATTTTACTACTATAATTGCTACTTTAAGGGATGTGACACAAAAGTTGCTTGGTTTTAGGTGCGAAAGTTAAGAT
>JAYEOQ010000030.1:0-5184 GCA_034723215.1 Campylobacterota bacterium
TATTGATTTAATTATAACAAACTATGTAAAAGAAAACTATCCTTTAAAAGTTGAACAGTATCATACTAAAATAAAACAGTTAAAACTAGATAAACTAAGTAAGTTTTCAAATGTTATCTATTTAGAAAATAATTTAATGTGGCAAGATGATAAAGATACTGTTGATTTAAAGCTTACATCATTAGAATCAAAAATATACTGCAAAAAGCTTAACTTAGCTACAAAAAATGATTGGAGACTTCCAACATATGATGAGCTTTTACATTTAGTTGATTACTTTAGATATAAACCTGCTGTTATTGATGAAATTGAGTATATCACTACTAATAGATACTGGACAATTACTGAAGATACAACAGATATAAGTGCCTCTTGGTATATTGATTTTAAATATGGGGAAACAGGAACAACCTTGCGATACCTAAAATACAATGTAAGATGCGTAAGAGATCTATCAAAAGATGAAGGTGAACTTTAATGAAAATTTTATTTATTTATTTGATGATTATATCTTATTTAACTGCTGATAACTATTTAAAAAGTGATAATATTGTTATAGATAATAAAAGAAATTTAATGTGGCAAGACAATATTGAAAACATACAATATACCTCAAACTGGACACTATCTAAAGAGTATTGTAAATCTTTAACCTTAAATGGTTATACCGATTGGAAACTACCAACTATAAAAGAGTTACAACAAATTGTTGATATAAGAAAAGCTAAACCAGCTATCAATTCAGAGTTTAAATTTACTGAACCTAGTAGTTATTGGTCAAGTTCTCCTGATTTAACAAATAAAGGTAATGCTTGGTATGTTGGGTTTAAAACTGGCGCTACATTTAAAGATAGTAAAGATTATAACTGTTATATTAGATGTGTCCGTTCAAGGTTTAAAAAATGAGAAAACTTATTTTTTTATTTTTACCAATCTTTTTATTTGCAATAGAAAATCCTTATAAACAACTAGAAGTTGATGAAAAAATAAATCTATTACTTAATTATTTTTTAAATAAAGATTTAAAAACAAAAATGCCAACAAAACCTATAAAAGAGACTATAAAAGATAATTCCCTTATAAATCCAATTCAGTATGAGCTATACTTTAGCTATATCCAAAGATTAAAAACTATAAACGAATCAAGAACTGATGAGCAAAAAGAGATATCTGAAAAATATAACTGGGAGATAAAAGAGTATAATAAAAAATTAAATGAGCTAAAAAAACACTATTCAAAAGATGAAAACCTACTCCCCATTTTGCAAAATAATTTTAATAAAGTATATAAAATATTGTATGGTAAACCAAAACTAAAAAATGTATATTATAATAAAAGTATAGATAAAGTTATAGCAACTATTTGGGTTGATACTATATATGGATATAATAAATTTAAAGATAAAACTATACATATTGATTTACCTACAAGCCATAGAGATAAGTTTATAGAGTTTTACAGAGAAGCTAAAGTACAAATTTTATTTGATCATACAGATAATTTGTTAAAACTAAAAGGTGTGGAGTTTCTATTTCAAGATAAAATATATAAAGGGAACTTTATAGATAAAACAAATAACTCAATTAAACTTGTAATCAAGATAAATAATGATATATTTCAACTAGTAAAAATAGAGGATTAAAAAATGAAAAAATTATTTAGTGGGTTATTACTTTTAAGTACATTATCATTTGCAAGTGAATATTATGCAAAAGTTGAACCAATATCTACATTCAATGTAAAATCATCAGTTTCAGGTAAAGTTACATATATAAATAAAAGTATAGAATCAAATAGTATTAATGATGAGATAGTTCTACAAATTGATCAAAAAGTAAATAAGATTGATTTAAAACAATCACAAATCAAGCTATCAGGACTAAAAGATATTTTAGCAATAGAGAAAAAGACACTAGAGAGATTTAAAAAAGTATCATCAAAATCACAATTTGATAAAGATAATCAAAAAGTAAAAATCTTAAATATCTCATCTTCTATTAGTGACTTGGAAACAAAAGTTGCTACTTTAAAAGATATAATTGCAAATAAAATTTTAAAACAAAGAAATAGCTATATATACAATATTGCTGTAGAGGTTGGAGACTATGTAAATCCAGGGACACTTTTATATACTGCAATGGATTTATCAAAAGGTAAGCTAGAGATTTATATCCCAATAGATAAAGCAAATGATATAAAATCTAAAACAATATATTTAAATGGTGAAAAATCTGATTTAAAAATATCAAAACTCTATACAATTGCAGATACAAAACATATCTCATCTTTTAAATGTGAAATTGTTATTAACAATCCTAAAAATTTTTCCAAACTAACTAAAATAGAATTTAAATAAAGATAACTAGCTCTTGACATATAGAGAACTATTAACAAATCATAAAGTTGTACGGCAACTTTCAGCTGTACAATTTATAGCATATTTTGGTGCGTGGTTTTCAAATGTAGCGATTTATTCTATGCTTATAGATTTTGGTGGCAGTGCTATCTTAATAGCAACTGTTACTGCTATGCATCTTATACCAGGGGTGATACTATCACCTTTTAGTGGTAGTTTAGTTGATAGAATACCTGTAAAACCTTTGATGGTATCACTTTTAACTATTGAACTTACTATGACTCTTAGTTTTTTACTTATAAACTCTATAGATGATGTTTGGATGTTATTAATTTTTTTATTTATTAGAATGGGTAGTGCTTCTATGTTTTTTACAACAGAGATGACACTTTTACCCAAAATCCTACAAGGTGAAGCCTTAGTAAAAGCAAATGAGCTTCACTCTATAATCTGGTCATTTACATTTACAGCAGGTATGGCTCTTGGTGGAATTATTGTAAATATTTATGGTGTAAAAATATCATTTATTATTGATGGTATGTTCTTTTTAACTGCGTTAATTATTCTTAGTCAAATTGATTTTAAAGTGGTTCATAAAAAAGCCAATGAGCATATATTTCAATCTATCAAAGATGGTATAAATTATTTAAAAAACAATAAGCATCTATTTCACTATATGTTTCTACACGCTATTGTTGGACTTACTGCTTTTGATACACTTGTAACTCTACTAGCTGATTATAACTATAAATATATCTTAGCAGTTCCATTAGCAATAGGTTTAACTAATGGTACAAGAGCATTAGCTCTTATGATTGGTCCACTTTTTATAAGCAACTGGGTTACAAAAGAGAGATTATTTTATATATTTATTATTCAAGGTTTCACTATACTTATTTGGGCAACTGTTCAAAAAGATTTTTACATAGGACTATTAGGTATATTTTTAACAGGGCTTGCAACAACCACCATCTGGTCATATACCTATGCAATGCTCCAAGAGAAGGTTGAACAACAATATTTAGGTAGAGTACTGGCTTACAATGAGATGATGTTTATGCTAACAAATGTATCAACAACATTTTTTATAGGATTAATGGCAACTTTAGTAGGACTTGATATAATTACAATAATTTTAGGAGTTGCATTTTTTGCTGTGGCTTATTACTATAAAACAATTTTTTTAAAAGGATAATAATATGGAAGATATAGAACAAAGGGTATTACTTTTAGGTTTATATAAAAAAGAGGATGGTGAAACATTTAATGACATTTTAGGTGTGATGGAAAACTCAAGAGTTTTTACTAAAAAAATTGGTAAAAAATATTTAAAGAATTTGAAAGAGTTAAACTATATTACCGATGATAGTTTTACTATGCTTGGTATTTCTAAAGCCAAAGAGGTAGAGGCAGAGTTTAAAATATAAACTCTTTTATATTAACTCTTAGTTGTACCTATATTTAAACTTTTAAACTCTTGAATTATTTCTATTTCTCTCTGTAGTATATATCTACCAAGTGTCTCATCATCATTTTTTGGTAAATTAAACAGAAGTACAAGCTCATTATAATTCTCTTTTTGTGAAAACTTAAATATATTTGCTTTTATAGAAACTCTTTGGGAGTGTGCAACTGTACTATCAAGTACTTTAATATTTGTTTCAAACCCCATAGTCAAGTTTACATCATCACCCTCTTTTAAAAGATCAGTTTTTTTAATTCTTAAAGAGATAGATGTAGCTGATACATCATCAATATCTGCATCAATTTTTTTGCCCAAATAGTGTAGTACAGTTTTAAAACTATCATCCACTTCAACTCTAACTTGTTTTCTAGTTCTTGGTGAAAATTGTAATACTTGAGGAGCTCCTAAAGTTATCTCTCTTGTATTTGAATCTATATCAGTTAAAGTTAATTCAATAGAATTATCTATTAGAGGAGTTTCAATAACAGTAAATTTTTCATACAAGATTGATTTTGTTTGAATATATGGGGCGTGAACTATAATATTTGAACCATATAAATCTATTATATACCCATCATGTATAATAGGTACACCCTTATAATGATTTATAAACTCTATAGGTGTCCGTTGCTCAGATATTATAGATAACTTTTTTATTATATTATCCTCTTTATCTAGATCATCTTTACTAATAATCTTTGTATTATCAATTAATTCATTTGCTACTTTAAAAAGAGCATTTCCTAACAAAACTCTATCTATTGGTTTAGGGATAAAATCACAAACACCCATATGTATTGCATCTAAAAGGTTATCTACATCAGTATGAGCAGAAATAATAATAACCTTAACTTTTGGATTGATTTTTTTTAATGATTTAGTCATCTCAAATCCGTCCATCCTTGGCATAGTTAAATTTGTTAAGACTAAATCTGGTATATTTAATTTATACTTTTCTAAACCTTCTAAACCATCTTTTGCGATATAAACTTTTTTAAAAATCTTTTCTAAGAAACTACCAAGTTGCTTTAGAATTACTTGGCTGTCTTCAACATATAAAACTGTTAAAGTTTGAGTTAAATTTTTTAACTTATTTAAATCATCCATTTTATTTCTGCTATCTTTTCCATAATCAATACTATATCATCATATGAAAGTGGTTTCTTAATATATATATCTGATAAATTATTATCTAACTTTTGAGAACCTCTAGATGCTGTTATAAATATAACAAATATATTTGGATTGATTTTTTTTATCTCTCTAACCATCTCTATACCATCCATTTTTGGCATTTTAATATCTGTAATTACTACATCAAAATAATCACTTTTATCTTTAAATGTATCTAAACCATCCATA
>JAYEOQ010000031.1:0-5113 GCA_034723215.1 Campylobacterota bacterium
CAATATTTTAACAAATGAGATGAATTGTGAAATAGAAGCATCAAATCAAGAGTTTATATTTAATAGTAATGATTACAAAGGTGCGTGTTTCACTTTAACACTAAACAACAATGGATAAAAATCTAAAGAAACTATTAATCAAAACAAAGAAAGCTGTATTTTCTCAACAAATTGGAAATAACACCTCTAAATTTAAAGGGGAAGGTTATGATTTCGTTGAGTTACGAGAGTATGAAGATGGTGAAGATATACGAAAAATTGATTGGGTTATAAGTGCAAAACAACAAAAACCTTATGTAAAAGTTTTTCATACACAAAGGGAGTTAAATATAAATATAGTTCCTATATTAAGTGGCAGTATACATTTTGGTACAGTAAAATTCAAGCAAGAGCTTATATCAGAAATTTGTGCAATAGTTGGTTTTAGTTGTTCTGCACAAGGGGATAGCTATAGTAGCTATATAGCAAATGATATGGTATCTTTAAGTACTAAAAAAACCAAAAAGTTATATGGTGTAAATAAGATGATAGAAAACATCTATAACTATAACTGTGTAGGTAAAAAAGTTGATTACAAAACAATTCAAAATCAGTTATATAAACAGATAAAAGACAAATCAATAATATTTTTAATTGGTGATTTTTTTGATATTAAAAATTTAAATCTAAATTTACTATCAAAAAAACATGAGGTTATAGCTATAATAATAAGAGATAAATTTGAAGAGACACCATCAAAAATGGGAAATGTAAATTTTGTAGATCCAACTACAAATCAAAAGTTTAATGGAAATATAAATAATACTCTAGTAAAAGGGTATGAGAAAAAAGTTAAATTAAATGATTTAAAATTGTATGATATTTTTAGAAAATCTAATATTGAATTTACAAAAATTTATACTCATGAAAATCCAATTGTTCAACTGATGAAACTATTTAAAAAATAATATTATTTGATTATTTTTCCTCTTCTTTAATACTATTTTCTTCTTTAAATTTAAAATATGGTGTAGTTATACTATGCTTATATTTAAAGCTATGAAAATCTTCTTTTTTTGTTATATTCTGAACTATTGTCTCCATACTCTTTAAATTTTCCATATCCATCTCCTCATCAAGCTTAGTATATGAATTTACTAATCTATCAAAAGCTAAATTAAAATCAAAAGCCAATTCACCTTTTCTATTTAACACTTTTTTTATAAAAATCCAGTTTGAAAAAATAGATTCCCACGCTTTTTTTTGATCATCTGTAATACATAATGACCGTATAATAGCTTTCCATTTATATAGTCCAAAATAAGCTTGATGATTTAACCATAACTCATCAATCCACCAATCTTCATACTTAGGAAGTCCTTTAAAAGGTGGAAGTTCACCCTCTTCTATAGTCTCTTGTATATTTTCCACTAATACCACTAAGTGAAGTACTACAATTGGAATATGAGTTTGTAATAAAGCTAATCTATCTATATTTTCTTGTTCAATATTTTTTAATAACTCTTCAAAATCTGTTTTTATATCACGCAATTTATTATCTAATTCATCATGAGTTCTAAGATCAAGTTTAATCATAGTAGATGCAATCTCAAAAACATCATCATCTTCTAGATTAATATCAGATGGTAATTCATCAATTATCATCATAGCTTCAAGTTTTTGAGCTTTATTTTGATCTTTACTACGATTTAAACGCAATTTCTGATATTTAAAATAGTTTTGTCTAACTATTGCTTCTTTTAATCTCTCAACCTTATCATGTTGCTCAATATCACATTTAGAAAGTTCATCTAAAATCATTTTATTTTTTTCTAAAGCTTCTTGTGATTTCTCTAAAGCATTTTCGGCTGAAGCCTGAGCCATTAAAGATAATTTCTCTTCACCCGATTCATGATCAGCTAATTGAGCTTTTAATTTTTTAATTCTATCTTCATTTGTTTTGATTAAATCTTGTACAGCTATTAATGCTTTCATTTTAATTCTCTTTAATAAGATATGTGTAAATCTTTATATTTATCAAATTAGTATATCAAATTAGTACTTAATGAATAATTTATCACCTTGATAGTTAAGCTAACAAACCACTTCCTATAACATTGTAAGCTATATTTTCTATATGGTCATCTACCA
This sequence comes from Campylobacterota bacterium, assembly GCA_034723215.1. Lineage (GTDB taxonomy): Bacteria > Campylobacterota > Campylobacteria > Campylobacterales > Arcobacteraceae > JAIOSF01. The sequence goes on from JAYEOQ010000031.1 coordinate 2,131, forward strand.
TTACCCCACCAATTGCACCCACTGGATGGATAGATATTTTAGCCAGATATGAGATATTATCACCTAAAATATTAGAAACATCTTTTGTATTTGTTTGCTTATAAGCCCCAAGTCCAATATAATTTATATCAAGTTTATTTGTTTCTAGTATCTCTAACTCATTATGAGTTGATATACCTATAATCTTATTAGGATATTTTTTTCTTAATAATTTAATCATACTAATAGGTTCCAATCTATATTTAGAGCATAATGCCTCTAAATCTTCTTGTCCTAGATGTATACCATCTGCATACTCTAAAAGTTCAAGCTTATCATTTATTATTATAGGAGTATTAGTATTATTTTTCAGAAAAGACAAATTTTCTTTTTGAATATCTAGTGAGTTTAATTTATCACGATATTGAATATAAACTGTGTCATATTTTGATACAATTTGTAAGTATTTTTCAAGTGATATATCAAACCTTTCTAAAGTTTGATAATCACAAAGTGGATATATTTTTGTTTGCAATTTCTAAGCTACATCATTCTTTTCAAATAGTTTTAATAGGTCATGAAGTGTTTGTTTCATACTATTTCTCTCAACAACCATATCAATACTACCATGTTCTAGTAAAAATTCTGATCTTTGAAAACCATCTGGTAGATCTTTACCAATAGTTTGTTTAATAACTCTAGCACCTGCAAATCCTATTAAAGCACCTGGTTCAGCCATAATAATATCACCTAAAAATGCAAAAGATGCAGAAACTCCACCAAATGTTGGATCAGTTAAAATAGAGATAAAAGGTAGCCCCATACTATCAAGCTTTCTTAATGCTGCTGATGTTTTTACCATCTGCATTAAAGAGAAAGTTGACTCCTGCATTCTAGCACCACCCGAGGCACTTATGATAATAACACCATGACCTTTTTCCATTGCTCTATTACAAGCTCTTACAATCTTTTCACCCTCAACTGAACCCAAAGACCCACCCATAAAAGAGAAATCAAAAACCACAAGTTCAACTGGTAACCCACCAATAGTACAACTTCCTGAAACAATAGAAGATGTTTTTCCTGTTTTATGTAAAGCCTCTTCAAGTCTTTTTTTATAAGATTTACTATCAACAAATTGTAATGGATCTGTAGGGTGAAGATCACTATCAAACTCTACAAAACTATCTTTATCTGATAATAGTTCAATTCTTCTTTTTGCACCTATTCTCATATGAAAATTACACTTAGGACAAGTATGATTTAAGTTTTCAACCTCTTTAAAAAACATTAGTGATTCACAAGATGGACACTTTACCCAATGAGACTCATTTTGTATAAACTTAGGGTCATTTTTTTGTTTATCTTGCTTCTCTAATACTTCTGATTTTACTTTGTTAAAAAATTGTTTTAATTTTAAATCCATACATCTTCCTTTTGTATATTATTACTGTATTTTATCTTAATTCTTGAAATTTTTCAAGTTCATCTAGCTGTTCCCATGGATAATCGCTTTGTCCAACTTGTCCTCTAGCAGCAACATCTGCATAAAGAAATGTATCTGCACTTGGCTTATCAAGATTAAACTTTTTTGTTATCCAGTTTGGTGTCAATGGATAGTTTTCCATAACAAATAAAGATAATTCATCATCGTTTTTACTCACAAATGTACCATATGTATCAACAGCAACAGAAGTTGGCTTTGCAACACCAATTGCATAAGATAGTTGTACTACACATTTTTTAGCAAGTCCAGCTGCAACAATATGTTTAGCTATATATCTAGCAGCATAAAGTCCACTTCTATCAACTTTTGTATAATCTTTAGAAGATTGTGCTCCACCACCTATTGGTGAATATCCACCAAAGCTGTCAACAATTAGTTTTCTCCCTGTTAATCCACTATCATGTAAAGGACTATGTGATACATATTTTCCTGTAGGGTTGATATGGATAATACAATCATTTGGATCAAATAGATTTTGTGGTAGTTTTGTATCTATAATCAGTTCCATTATTAATGTTCTTACTTGATCTATATTCATTGTTGAAACACAAGGTGCCGATACAACAATAGTATTTATTTTTTGAGGATTACAATTTTCAAAGTTATTTTTACAACCATAATCCATAGTTACTTGAGTTTTAATATCAACACCAAGTTTACTAGGGTGCTCTAGTGCATAATGGTAAACTTTTTCCATAAGCATTCTTGCATAGCTTATTGCACTAGGCATATAGTTTGCTGTTTCTATATCTGCATAACCAAACATAATACCTTGATCACCTGCACCAGTTTCACCATCTTCTTGATCAACACCTTGGTTGATATCAGGAGATTGTCTATTTAATAAAACTTGTACATCAACATTTGAAGGTTTTAAACACTCTTCATCTGTAAAATTATTATTTTCGTAATATCCTATCTTTTCTAAAGCATCTATTGCTATTTGTTTATACTCTTGCGTTGAAACCTCTGTATTACTTGTAACCTCACCACCAATAACTACATGCTTTCCAGCTACAAATACTTCACTTGCAACTCTTGATTTAGAATCTCCAATAATAAGTTTATCTACTATTGTATCAGCTATAATATCTGCACATTTATCTGGGTGTCCTGGGCTTACTACTTCACTTGTAAATAAGTAGTGTTGTTGTTTGTTTTCCATTTTTGTTTTCCATTCTTTTGTTTTCCGTAACAACCTATAAAAAGTCATTATCCGTTTTCCATTCTTTTGTTGTCCATCTTTGTTTTCCGTAAGAAAATAAAAATTTTAATTTAAGTATGTATTTTATACTGTTGTATAAAAAGTAAGATAGTTTAGCGAAAAAGTACTATAAATCAGCTTTATAATTCTACAGCACTTTTAATCTTTAGGTTAATCCGACCAAATCTAAAATACAAGACTTTACACCGTTATCTATTTGTATCATAAAAAAATAAAAAGGTAATATTTTAAAGTTTTAGTTTACATTAAGATTTATAATCATTTTTTGTAGT
>JAYEOQ010000032.1:0-5081 GCA_034723215.1 Campylobacterota bacterium
TCAATGGCGACAACCGCTTAATAGTTTATCTATGTTAAATCAGTCAATACTTTTAAAATATAATAGAAAAAAATTAGATGATAAATTTGTAGAATATTTTAAAATAAACTCAAATAAACAGATACAAGGTATGTCAAAAACTATTGATGATTTTAGAGATTTTTTCAAGCATGAAAAAGGGAAAGTTGAATTTGTTATAAATGATGTGATAAATGATACTTTAGAGATGGTAAAACCTATTTTTACACAAAATAAAATAGAAATAGTATTTGATGCTAATCAAAACTTTACAACTATAGGCTATCCAAATGAGCTAGGACAAGCTATCTTAAATATTATCAATAATGCAAAGGAAGAGTTGACAGAGAAAGACACTAAAGTGTCTTTTGACTCAACGAATTTGACAAATGAAGATAAAAAGATTAAGATAAATTTAGAGCAAATAGAAAATGAAATTATTTTAAACATAAGTGATAACGCAGGTGGAATTCCTAATGATATAATTGACAATATATTTAATCCATATTTTTCAACAAAAGAGGAGAAAAATGGTACAGGGTTGGGGCTTTATATGAGTAAAATAATTATAGAAGATCATATGGGTGGAAAATTGAGTGTATCCAATAGTGATGATGGTGCAGTGTTTAGTATAAAATTGAGAGATAATATAAATGATTAATATAGAAAACTTAATAAAGCAAACACAAAAATCAACAATTTTATATGTAGAAGATAATAAAGAGGTAAGAGAGTCAACTCTGTTAATTTTAGAAGATTTTTTTGATAAAATAATAGTAGCAATAGATGGTAAAGATGGTCTTGATAAGTTTAAAAATGAAGAAAATATAGATATAGTTATCAGTGATATAAATATGCCTATTATGAATGGCTTAGAGATGTCAAAAGATATATTGAAAGTCAATTTAGATATACCTATATTGATTTTTTCAGCACACAATGAATCTCACTACTTTATGGATGCTATTAAGCTAGGGATAGAGGGGTATTTGTTGAAACCTATAGATATAAACCAGTTTACAATAGCATTAAATAAGACTATAAAAAAGGTAATTTTAAAAAAGGAAAATATCGAATATCAGAATTTATTAGAGGAGAAAGTAAAATCACAAATTGAAGATATTGAAGAAAAAAATAAACTTTTATTTCAAAATACAAAATTAGTGGCTATGGGTGAGATGATCGATGCTATTGCACATCAATGGAAACAGCCACTTACTATAATATCTATGAATGCGGAAAGCCCTTTGGTGTTTTTTGAAGAGGATCATAAAATAAATAAAGATAATATTATAGAGTCGCATACTAAAATAAAACAACAAGTAGCACATCTATCTTCAACGATTGATGAGTTTAGATGTTTTTTTAGACCAAATAACAATATAGAGAAGGTGAGTTTAAGATCAATACTTAACTCAATATCAATACTTTTAAAAGATGAGTTGATTAGTTATAATGTAGAGCTTGATATTTTAATTGATAATGATATAGTAATATATATAAACCAAAATGATATAAAACATCTTTTTATAAATCTTATAAATAATGCAAAAGATGAGATGGCAAAAAATAATATTGATATAGCAAATAGAATAATAACAATAGATGTTAAAAGAGATAATAATATTATAAATATTCAAGTAAAAGATAGAGGAAATGGTATCCCTCAACATATTATACCAGATATCTTTAAACCTCATGTCACTACAAAAAAAGATGATGGAGGTACAGGTATAGGGTTATATATGTGTAAACAAATTGTTGATAAATATAATGGAGATATATCTGTAAAAAATAGTAGTATTGATAATGGTGCAGTATTTACTATAGAATTAGAAGGCAGTATTTGATATCTTTTCTTAGTTCTAAAGAGTTAGATAAAGTATCTTTACAACTTCACTGGAAATATCAAATAGTAATATTTTAATAGATTATTTAAATGGAAAACAAATAAAACTTTTAAGTAGTTATTTTAAATATATATTTAAAAAGAGCTGGAAAAAGCTCTAAATCTGTCCCAAAAATAGTCCCACAATTTCCCTTAATTTCCTCATTTTGAGGAAATTTATCTAACAAAGATCTATTTATTTCCTACTATTTCCGGAAATTATAGGAAAATAAGTGTATTCATAATAGATACCGATGCGTAAGTAATTTTTTATAAATTTACACACTAATTAAATTTAAATAATAACTAGTATGCAAATATCAAACTTATTACTAGAGGAACTAAAAAGCTAGTATCAATAATGACATGGATAATTTGAACTATAAATATACATTAAAATCAATCTCTTATCAACAAATTTGACACCTATTTCTCACAACATTTTCCAAAACTATCCAAATGTAGACAAGAATATCCAATATAAACAACTAGATCTTTAAAATAACTACAACTACAACAATCTTCTAAGATGAACAACTACATCTAAGAGGTTCCCATTCAGGTTTAGGCTTAGTATAGTATTCATATTCTGGATGTTCTCCAAAAGGGTTTTGAGCTATTTCTAAGAAGTCATTAACTAAAGTAAAATCGTCTTTTTCAGCGGCATCTATAGCATCTTGAAGCATATAATTTCGTAATACATATTTAGGATTTATCTTTTTCATCTTATCCAATCTTTCCTCTTGTGATATAGATTCCTGCTGTAATCTTTGATGGTATTCACCAAGCCAAGCATTGATGTTTTTACCCTCTAAATCAAGTGTATTCCAACTTAAACCATAGAAAAATGATGTATAATCAACATTATCATCTTCCATAGCTTTAAACAATTTTGTTATTAAATTGTTATCTTTATGATACTCATAATCTACCAAGCCAAGCTTATTAGCCATCAGTTCAAAATAGCTCTGCTTAAATCTACCAATAAATTGGTCATTATAACTTTCTAGTATCTCCTCATTTGCAATTGGACTAAAAGTTTTTGCTAAAACATATAAATTCCATTGAGCTATGAAAGGTTGGTTTTCAAAGCTATATCGTCCCTCTTTATCTGATAAATTACAGATAAAACCCTTATCAAACTCTTCCATAAAAGCGTACGGACCGTAATCTATGGTAAGCCCTGCAATTGACATATTGTCAGTGTTCATCACACCATGCATAAAACCAACACTTTGCCAAAGTACAATCAACTCTATAGTTCTATCAACTATCCCAAAATATAACTCTTCATATCTATTTTGGATATCTTTTAGATGCGGGTAGGATTCATCTATCACAAAGTCAGCTAGTTTTTCTAAGTTTTCTTTTGGGTTTTTACTATTATATGCAAACTCAAAAGAACCAAATCTTATCCAAGATGATGATGTTCTTAAAACTATAGAGGCTGTTTCTACATCATAGTTTCTATATACTCTTGTACTAGAATCTATTATTGCCATTGCTCTAGTTGTTGGTATATTTAAACCATACATCGCTTCACTTACTAAATACTCACGAATACTAGAACGCAACACCGCCCTACCATCTCCATCTCTTGAATATGGTGTGATACCAGAACCTTTTAGTTGTATATGTTGATCTCCTATTTTCCCAAGGTTTAATGCCCTACCATCACCTAGGCTTAACACTTGATATCCAAATTGATGACCACCATAAGCATTTGCATAAGTGTTTGAACCATTTGCTATATATGAGCCATTTATAAACTCTATAAACTCTTTTGAATCTATTTGTTCATTTGTAAATCCTAATTTTTTTGCAAGTTTTTTATTTATACTTACTAATTTTGGTTTTATTAATGGTGAACTATTTTGATAAGAGTATAAACTCTCATCTAGTTTCTCTAAATGTTTTGTTGATAGTTTTATATTTTTCATAATGCTCCCATTATACATATTGATATAACTAAGTTATTTTAGTAAAACTATTTAACTTAATTTTTTAAACTTTACAACTTATTGACAAAGTTATTCATCCTATTTTATCTAGCAGCTGTGTTGATTAATTAATAGGCAAAGTTATTGTAAATTCGGCACCGGTAAATTTTTTGTTATTGTATTCATAAGTAACATTATCAACTCTTATTGTTCCACCCATCCCTTTAACTATTAAATTATATGTCATATTAAGACCAAGACCTGTACCTTGACTTTTATGTTTTGTTGTAAAGTATGGCTCAAAAATCTTTGGTAAAATCTTTTCAGGTATCCCACCACCGTTGTCTTTTATCTTTATAACTATATCTTTTCCTTCTCTTGAAGTAGATATAAATATCAATTTCTCATCTTTAATATTAACTTTTAAAATATCTTTCGCATTTTTAAATATATTGATTAGACACTGATTCAGTTCATTTTTATACCCTTCAATTACTATATCTTTTTGTAAATCTAATATTATATCTATATTGTGAGTTTTAATTGAACCTTCAACTAGATTTAAAAAACTTTTCACTCCATCATCTAAATTAAATCTTGTTTTAACTCTATCTCCTTTAATAAAATCTCTAAAATCTTCTATTGTTTGAGATAGATATTTTGTTTGCTCCTGTATATTATTTGAGTATTTTATTAAATTTTCATTATCTATATCATCTATATCTACATCTGCTATTATATTATTTGCCCACATTGATATGATAGCTATTGGCTGTCTCCACTGATGAGCAATATTCCCTATCATCTCCCCCATACTTGCCATTTTTTCTGATTTTGCAAGTTGTAATGCCTTCATCTTACTATCTGTAATATCTGTAATAAATCCTATAAAGTTTATAATCTTATTATCATCTTTTGTGATCATTGTTTGGTCAAGTATCCATTTCTCATCTCCATCTTTTGTGATAATTCTATATGGTTCATGTCTGAAATAATTTAAATTATTTTTAATTGCATCATCTACCTCTTGATTTACTAAAGCCAAATCATCCTTGTGAATAATATCTAAATATAAAATATCTTTTCTTAGAAACTGATCCTTTGTATATCCTAAAATATTTACTATATGATCCGTAGTATAATCAACACTCCAATCTTTATCATAATTCCATATAAAAAGTGCTGTATTTTTAGTATCAAACAGTGCTAACAATTTATTTTGAAATTTTACTGAT
>JAYEOQ010000033.1:0-5080 GCA_034723215.1 Campylobacterota bacterium
TACTGTGTGATATAGGAAATACAACATTTCATTTTAAAGTTGGTAAAAAAGATTTTAAAATAGGTGTAAATGATAGTTTAGAAAATCTATCTAGGTATAAGGGTGAAATATATTTTATAAGTGTAAATGAGAAAGCTACTAAACGATTGCTTAAAAAGTATCCAGATGCTATTGATATAAAAGATATTATTAATTTTAATACATCTTATGTTGGTATGGGTACTGATAGAAAAGTTGTATGTTCTTATTTAAAGAATGCAATTATAGTTGATAGTGGAAGTGCAATTACTGTTGATGTTATGAAAAAAGGGAAGCACAAGGGTGGTTTTATACTCCCTGGAATTGAGGCTTATGGTAAAATTTATCCACAAATCTCTCAAAAACTCTCATTTCAATTTTCTAATAATATAAATTTAGATAAAATGCCACTATTAACAAATGATGCTATAAATTATGCGATACTTAACTCAATAGTGTTGCCTATTTTAAATGTATATAAAAAGTATAAACTACCTATATATTTTACAGGTGGTAATAGTAAAAAAATATTGAAATATTTTAGAAATATTGATGCTGAATATGAAAAAAATTTGATATTTAAAAGTATGACAAAAGTCATTAAAAAGTATAAATAGAAAAAGAGGAAACTAAATGCTAACAATTGCTTTACCAAAAGGTAGAATAGCGACGCAAACACTTGAAAAATTTGAAAAAGCTTTTGGAGAAAAGTTTGTATTTGAAGATAGAAAGCTTATTTTAGAAAAAGCTGGATTTACTTTTTTAAATGTAAGAAACCAAGATGTACCAACTTATGTTATGCATGGTGCTGCTGATTTAGGTGTGGTTGGTCTTGATGTTCTTGAAGAGAAAGAGTATGATTTAATAAAATTACTTGATTTAGAGATAGGACAATGTAAAGTTGCAATTGGACTAAAAGCTGGTGATTCAATTGACTGGAATCGTTCAGAGATAACAGTTGCTACAAAGCATACAACAATAGCAAAAAAGTTTTTTGAGCAAAAAGCTATGGCTGTAAATCTTGTAAAACTTTATGGTTCTATTGAGTTAGCACCTTTAGTTGGACTTTGTGATTGTATAGTTGATATAGTTGAAACTGGTGAAACTATGAAACAAAACGGTTTAGAAGTTGCAGATACAATTATGGAGTCATCTGTATTTTTAATAGCAAATAAAAACTCTTATTATAGTAAAAAAGAACAAATCTTAGAGTTACGAGAAAAAATTGCAGCCACTTGATCTCTATGCGTCAATAGAGGAGTATCTTGAGTTTGATGATGAGGTACAAGTTTTATATAACGCTATAAAAGATATTGTTCTTTCTAAAAATCCAAAAACACTTATTGATATAGGTTGTGGACAGGGTGCATTCTGCAAACTTATTAGTTCAAATGGAATCAAAACTCTAGGCGTTGATCTAAGTGAAAAACAAATAAGTATAGCAAACTCCAAAAATATTGATGCAAAATGTATCGATATAAAAGATATTAAAGAAAAGTATGATTGTGCAACAGCTGTATTTGATGTAGTAAATTATCTTTGTGAAGATTATATAAAATCATTTTTAACAGATACTTACAACTTACTAAATGATGGTGGATATTTCATCTTTGATATAAATAGTTTATATGGTTTTGATATAGTTGCACAAGGGACTTTAACTATTGATACAGAAGAAAAGTTTATCGCAATCGATGCTAATTTTGATGATACAACTTTATATACAGATATAACTGTTTTTAATAAAAATGGGGATTGTTATAAAAAAGATAGTGGAACTATTGAGCAGTATTATTATAGAGTTGATTTTTTAAGTGATATATTAAAAACTATTGGGTTTGAAGTTACAGAGATAATTGACTTTAGTTTACATGACCATAGTGAAGCAGATGATAAGTTTATCTTTGTTTGTAAAAAAAAGTAAAATATTAAATATATGAAAAATGCAATTGTTACAGGTTATAGTAGTGGTATAGGTGAAGCTATTGCAAAAGAATTAGAACAAAATGATTACAATATAATCAAACTAAACACACGACTTGAAGATTTAAACTCTTTAGAAAAAGAGGTTAAAGAGTTATTAAAAAAATGTGATATAGACCTACTTGTAAATTGTGCAGGTGTTGGTATATTTCAACCGCACGAAGAGATAAGTATCTCAAAAATAAAAGAGTTAATAGATATAAACCTAACTGCTCCTATTATACTATCAAATCTACTTCTTAGAAGTTTAAAGAAAACTCAAGGTAGTATTATAAATATCACCTCAATTGAAGCAACAAAACACTCAAAATTCTCAGCACTTTATACAGCTACAAAATCAGGACTAAGAGACTTTGGGTTGTGTTTGTTTGAAGAGCTTAGAAAAAGTGGAGTAAGGGTTATTACAATAAATCCAGATATAACACAAACAAACTTTTTTGACACTTTACAGTTTGAACCATCAAAAAAAGAGAATACATATCTACTTCCTCAATCTATTGCTAAAAGTGTAATAGATATATTAAACTTTGATGGTGTTATTACAGATATAACTATTCGACCTCAGAAATTTGAGATAAAAAGAAAGTAGATAATAGAGTATCATCTAAAGTTGATAGATATGCTCTGATATTTTGTGGAATTTTATTTACTCTGCATCTCTCTTTAAACTTTTTATCCATACTGTTTTTTACTGATGGTGCAATCCAGATTTTACTATCTTGAATTGATACTGCAATTTTATGAGAGACTACAATATCTTTTTGTAGTTTTATCTCATCTCTTGTAGCTTTAGAGATAATTATACCTCTTTTTTTTAAATCTTTGTCTATAACTCTTATAGCTAAATTCATATCATTGTTAAATTTATAGATATGAAGTTGTTCAAATCTTTCCACTTTGATATTATCTATCAATGAATCTACATCATTTTGCAAGTATTGAAAACTTTTTGATATACCAGATTCAAACTCCTCTAGTAGTTTATCGCTAAAATTATGTCTAAAATAGTTTCTTTTATATTTTTCATCTTTATTTGACTCATCTATAAAGTATTTTATATTTTTTGTATCAAGATAATTTTTTAAAGCCTGTTTAGAGTAACTCAACATTGGTTTTAAAACCTTATAGTTATTTTTATAACTTATCTCTTCCATCCCCAAAAGTTCAGTAACTCCTGCACCTTTTGTTAATTGCATCAAAAACCACTCTAGTTTATCATTTAATTGGTGTGCAGTTATTAGTGCATCATAGCTATTTTCTTTTATAATTTTTTCAAAAAAGTTATGTCTAAAATCTCTAGCACTTTTTTCAGAAAATTTTAAATCTTTTGGAAAATTAGAAATAAAACACTTTTTATTAAATTTATGAGCTAATTGGGTAGCATATATTACTTCATCTTTTGACTGAACCCTTTGATTATAGTCTACAATTGCAATATCAAATGGAATATTTTGCTCAATCATAAGAAAAAAAAGTGCAGTAGAATCAACACCAGCACTGAATCCAAGTAAGTTATGAGATGAATCTATATCTAAGTTGACTTTATTCATAATCTTATTATATTAAGAATAAAGTTATATAATACTTAGTATATGGATTAAAGTAATTAATATTAGTTATATTTATGCTAAATATAAGTTGAAATAATATATAATTCAAAAAAAGTTATAAAAAGGATTCAAATATGAGTGAACAAGTTAAGCAAACTTCTTATCGAATCAAACGATATTGGGCTTATGCAGCAGCTACAATAGTTGCAATAGTTACACCATTTATTCAAATTGGTGGAAATCAAATTTTCTTATTGTCATTTGACAAAAAACAATTACATCTTGTAGGTGTTGCATTTGATATGCAAGAACTTTATATGATGCCATTTTTACTTATGTTTATGTTTCTTGGTATCTTTGCTGTTACAGCTATTGGTGGTAGAGCATGGTGTGGATGGGCTTGTCCTCAAACTGTATTTAGAGTTATCTATAGAGATCTGATTGAGTCTAAGCTTCTAGGTATGAGAAGAATCAAAAATAAACAAAAAGAGCCTGATTACAAAAAGGATGCTTTTAAAAGAGTTATAGCTATTTTAATTTGGACTGCACTTTCACTTTTAGCTGCAGCTGATTTTTTATGGTACTTTGTTCCTCCTGCTGATTTCTTTGCATATATGGCAAATCCAATGGAACATACATATTTACTTGGATTTTTACTAGGTGTTGCAGCATTTTTAGTATATGATGTAGTATTTATGAAAGAGGATTTTTGTGTCTATATTTGTCCTTATTCAAGAGTTCAGTCAGTTTTATATGATGATGATACTATCCAAGCTATCTATAGTGAAAAAAGAGGTGGTAAAATTTATGATAAAGATCATAATAAACTTGTATTTAAAGCAAAAGATTTACCTGAAGATATGGATTGTACAGCTTGTCAAAGCTGTGTAACTGTATGTCCTACACATATTGATATTAGAAAAGGTGCACAGTTAGAGTGTATCAACTGTTTAGAGTGTGTTGATGCATGTACAACAGTTATGGGTAAACTAGGAAAAGAGAGTTTAGTTCAATGGTCAAGTACAAATGAAGTTGAAAATGATAAAGAAACAAAGCTTATAAGAGGCAAAACTATTATGTATGCTGCTGCATTACTTATAATTGTAGGGATGTTGTTTGTAATGGGTGGTAAAAAAGAGTATATGCTACTAAATGTAAATAAAACAACTCAGCTTTATAAAATTAAAGATGATAATGTAGTAGCAAATAACTTTGTACTGTTATTCCAAAATACACAAAGGGAAACATATACATATAACCTAGAGATTATTGGTGAATATGCTGATAAGATAGAGATTAAAAAGTTTACAAAGTTTAAACTTAGCCGTGGAAAAATGGCAAAAAAAGTTATTCAACTTTCTACTAAAGAGAGATTAAGTGATGATGTTTCTAAAGATACACCTATTACACTTACTTTAAAAGCTTATGCTATAGAAAATCCAAAAGAGGTTTTTGTATTTAGAAAAGCCGTATTTATCTACCCAAGAGCAGATAAACTAAAATAAAAAATCTTAAACAAAAGATTTAAA